>JBGPSS010000032.1:0-9503 GCA_041490225.1 Hadesarchaea archaeon | reverse complement strand
GTGGAGATGGGAGAGGCGGACGAGAGGGTGCCAGCCGTGGTCATCAGGTGGGCAAAGGTCGAGTTCACCGAGCAGCCGAAGACGTCCGTGAAGATTCAGCCGAAGAGATGTTTATTTTCCGGAGCATTGAAGTTGGGGAAGAAGTGATTGGCGCATCCCCAAGTCTATCGACTAATAAACACCCCTGCTAAAATGTCCCGTCGTATATCCTTTTTTTATTTTACTGTCGTCGAATGGTTCAAAATTCAAAATCTTGCGGTAGATGCGGATAAATTTGTCAACGTCCTTTTCGACATCTATGTAAAAATATTTCATGCCTGCTTCGACATGTTCGCGAGCTTTGTTGAACAATCCCAACTGTCTTGAATTGAGTATTTCTGTCATACCATTGTTATTCCGCACCCTGAAATGCCGCCCCTCGTTATCGACTAATTCTGGAGCTTTCAATTTCTGTTTGCTGTTCATCAAAACTATATCCCCGTGTATGAAAACAATGAAACGCTTGTTTTTTAGTGCAGTTATTTCATTAAAATTCAGTTCCGGCGAGATAATAGGAACACCGGAGTAACAACTCAAGTCGACATCGTTAAAGCAGTTAAATGAATAATCTAGATGAATATTATCGCCATCTAAAAATCTCAACAAGCCCCTGTTCCCGACTAAAACGCCGTCAGGGTTTATCTTTCGTATTCTATCTGCAACTTCTCCGAGCTGTTTATCGGAGAGTATCCTTGGAGTATACACGAAAAATTGGGAGTGATCCAATAAACCCTCAACTTCTTCGCAATCATCTTTTAAAATATCGTAATAAACGACGTCGGCTTTTGCTCCGTCGGCAGCTTTGGCTGACTTTTTATTGTAAGCCTTTGCAAATATCTTGACGTCAGATTTATTCTCTACCGGATTGAAATGCGAAAGAATTAATTTTGATTTATTGATATCTGCTTTAATCGGTTTTATTTCATCGCCCAATTCGAACCGCATATCTATAGAAAAGGTTTTGTAAACGGGGCCCCCGTTTCGTGCTCCTTTGGTATCTATCTCCACGGTATCTCCACTAAAAGCTTCTTTGACGTTTACGCCATTTTTCAAAATTTTATTTACAGTATAGCCTGTTACCGTGTCGTCAATCCAAATGCCTATTCCATCTCCTCGTTTGAGGTCAGCTCTCAATTTTAATTTTCCTTCCTTAAAAATTCCAAGAAACATCCCTCTGTTCATAGGTTTTCTAGAATCGACAACATTGTCGTTGAAACCAAACCCAGTCGTGAATTCTCTGTTGAACACAAGCTTGAGATCAACGATGTCTTCCTCATAGATAGAAAATTTTCCAGCGTAATACGCATCAATGTATTTTCTGTATATGCGTGCGACGGTAGCGACATACAACGGGCTTCTCATCCGACCCTCGACCTTGAAAGACGCAACACCCGCTTCGATCAATTCAGGGATCTTCGGGAGCAAACAAAGGTCCATGGTGCTCAACGAATATTTGTTATTATACATCAGTCTGCACGGTTGGGCGCACAGCCCCCTGTTTCCGCTTCTTCCCCCCGCAAGCGATGAGAATAAACATTGTCCGCTGTAACTGAAGCACAGCGCGCCGTGGACAAAAACTTCTGTGTTGTATTTTTTGGAGATAGACGCAATTTCTTCAAAAGAAAGCTCTCTCGCAAGTATAACGCGGTCGATGTTCTCGGGTATCGAGTAGCTGTTTACTGTGGTTGCCTGCGTCGAGAGGTGCATCGCCAAATCCGAAAAATTTTGTTTTATCAAATGAATAAAACATGGATCCTGTATAATTATGGCGTCTGCTTTTGCTGAATATGCGATATTGATAAATCTGAAATACTCTGCCAATTCGCTATTCTTGACCAATGTGTTCAACGCAACATAAACCTTGATATTTCTTTTGTGACAGTAGTCGATGGCGCCGAATATGTTTTTCTCGTCGAAATTGCCTGCGGATATTCTCGCGTTGAACTTGTTTAAGCCGAGGTATACAGCATCTGCGCCGTTATTTACCGCGGCTCTGAGGCACAATTCATTTCCTGCGGGAAGCGCTAATTCGACTTTTTGCATATGATTGACTAGTGCCGCAAGTTCTAAAAAGTGTTGAAGGCGTATTGATCAATTATTCGTTATCTGTTTGGTGGTGGGCCCGAATGTACCCACACCCAAACGGGTTCGGGTCCAGCGCAAAATTTGGATTTTTCACACATTCACCGCGCCGGTAAAGGCTGGCGACACCCCTACTGTAAAGATAGAAGGACGGGGTAAAGGCGAGGATGGATCGCTCGCGTGCAGGGCTTCGTGGTCTTCGTGCCCGGCGCAAATGTCGGGGGTGAGGTAAAGGTCCGCATAAATGAAGTGCGGCCAAGATTTGCCACAGCTGAAGTTGTTAGGGAGCAAGCTCCTTTTACTTAAGGCTTTGGCATTTCCTCTCGAATTAGCGGTAGCTTTACTGAAGTTTAAGTGGTTTGGAGCTGAATAGCTGTGATTATCAAACATCAGAATGGGGTGCAAAGAATGTTGTCTGAAGATGAAATAATTGAATTCATTAAAGCAAATGGTGGAAGGGTGACCAACTCTTTGATGCGAGAGAAGCATTTTGGAGATGTCGAAATAGGAAATAAGACAACTTCAGTAATGCAGAGGATGGCAGACGAAGGAAAACTGAAGCTGAAAATAACTCATAACAATTATACTACAACAATTGAATGGCTCCTGCCAGAGGTTGAAAACAAAAAATAAAAGGTGTCGGAAAGGTGTTCATTCACTCTTTCCGAGCGTTATTTCTATTGTGGACACGTTAATCGTGCCACTTTCGGCTTTAAGAAAAAAGAAATAAAAACTTATAAAATAAAAAAATATATCAACTGCTCCCGTCAACCGAGACAAACAGCCCAAAAATCCCAATCACTGGGTAAAATTATGGGTATCTCAATATTTTCGGTGTTTTGCCCAGCAGTCCCTGCAGTAAACAGGTTTGCCCTCGGTCGGCTTGAAAGGAACCTCGCACTCAGCTTTACACTCGGCGCAGGTCGCCTTGTGCATCTCGCGCGGTCCAAAATTCCTCGGCCCACCGAACCTTCCACTATATGCCATTTTATACTCTCCTTTGTTTTTTTCAGATACAACTCGAAGAAACAGCTCGGCCGTTCCATCTAGGACTTTTTAGAAAAGCCCAGTATATCTAAATTAGTTTGGTGGAACACACTTAAATAACGTGCGGTATTGGATCCACACCCTCTAAAAAAAGAAGTGATTTATCATGGGTTCTTCCGGATAACCCGCCACAGTTTCCCGTCCCTGAACACCCGCTCCGCCCGCGTAGTGCGCAAGCAATGTCGGAGTTCAAATTTCCGCCTAGGCGCCACAAAAACTTTGCTAAAAAAAGAACCCCGCTACTTGGATAGCACAGCAAAGACCTTCGCCGAGCATTAAGCGTCGGAGCAACCCATCATCTGCGGACAAAGCCAGCGCCGCGCTCTTTCTTGCCGCTTGCGTCCGGCTTTCGCAGGGGATGCCCGCACTTGGGGCAAGGCGTAACACTTATCATGTGAGCTGACATCCGACCGCGCCACTTGCAATCACGGCACTCTACCATTATTCTTGCCATAGTGTTTTCCTCGATGTCCCTTTTGCATATGGTGACAGCCCCCTGTTTAAAAAGTCGGGGTGTGTGTTTAAAAAGTCAGCCCTCATAAGCACTTGTTAAACAAAGCCCTTTAGTAGATATTAGAAGGGGGTTTATAAGGCCAAAACAACGTTGAATTTGGGATTGGTTGAACCTAAAATCTGTTTGATACAACCTAATGTGTCGTGGAAACTTTTATCGATATATTATAACCTCGCGGCTCTAGTGGGTGCAACGTAAGATCGTATAAAATCGTTCCACCGCTTCCATCGTAGACAAAGTTTTCCTCCCACTCGGGAAGGATGTATCTCCCAAAGTTCTCGGTAAACTTCTCGTCCAAGTAATTCCCCGTATAAATGAGTCCTCCTTCTACTCGGGTGGGTCCCGATCCTCCAGTCAGCTCGCTTATTTGCGCTATTAGCCCATCTATCTGTGTCCTGATTTCATTTATCTGATCGATCAACGCTTGGGCTTCCGGCGACAGGTTTTCAGGCGGTGGCCCTTCTCCCGGCGGTGACACTCCCATCGCGTCTAACTGCGCTACTAGATTATCCATTGTGCCAGTAAGGTTCGTTATTTGAGTTGTCAGCACATTGATCTGCTGTAACTCTGCTGTACTCCCATCCGGCGGCGGCAGAGTTCCTATCGGCACGACTACCTCCACATTTTCATCCAAGGTATCCCCATCCCTGTTTACATCGGCCTCCACGCCTATCGTGGTGACAAACAATCTAGTCCCCACATAAGTTCCAGCCTCTAAGCTTACATTGGCCAACCCTATTTCAGCACCGTCAACTGTCAAAGTCAGCATTGTCCCATCTGGATCGCTCCAGATTGTTTTCCACTCTCCATTTTCGAGCTGCAGTTGAATTTCCTTGATGGTCGGCTGGAGGTGCTTGACTTCCGGCAAGCCCGCGTCCTTGAATACTATTTGCAATCCTTGCACAGCCCCTCCTCTAAATGTTATTACCAAGTACCCGCCGATGCCCGCCACGGCAATGACCGCGACGATTACCATTACTATTACGGATGTGGTTACTCCTTTTTCTTTCACTTACCTGGCCTCCAACGATAGCCTCGTGGATTGCATTTAAATACTCAACTGGACGTACAGCCCCTGACAGGCTAACTTCGTGAAGGATTTGCCGACATGGATAATGAAGGGGTTCATTGGTCTGAAACAATGTTAAAAAGAGCGATCAGCTAAGCAAGAATTGGATGAGCAAATGGTTAGGAAGATTATCATCGCTTGCAAGGATTTCAAAGTCGAGGCTGAGTTGCTTGAGAAAGAGCGCCCCAAGACTTGCGAGGCGATTTGGGCGGCGTTGCCATTTGAAGCCGAGTTCGAGATTTGGAAGGAGGAAGTTTACTTTGAAATCCCTGTAAAAATCCCTCACGAAAATTCTACGCCAAAAACCACCGTGGGCGACGTCTCCTACTGGCCGAATGGCCCGGGGTTCTGCATCTTCTTCGGAAAGTCCCAGCCGATAAGCGCGGTCAACACTTTCGCACGCATAACAAGTGGAGTGGAAAAATTCCGCAATACCGAGACGGGCGATCGAATAACTGTCCGTCGAGCTTAGGAATGTTTCTTGGTAGCTAGCCTGATGTCCACATCGCGAACGGTACTTCGACCAGCATGCTCAGCGAGCTTGACAGCCTCCCCTGCGATCACGAGTGCGCGCTCCTCGACGAGCTCGGCCATAGCGCGAGCGGCGTCCTGACCGACCCTTTTCGCGCCTGCTTTCCTCATAATCCTGGCGACCGTTGTAAGGGGAATTTCGACCATTTTAAACCACCTATTGCCATTATTCTTCATTTCAAGCCCTATTTAAGCTTTTCTGTTAAATATACGCTTTGATACGGAAAAAAATTGATTTTGGAGCCACTAAAATTTGGATTAAACAAAAATAAGCTATTTTTTTGAGATTGAGAGGTCAAGAACTATGTGATGACAGCGCGGTGCGTAAGATCGAATCGCGCGGTTGCCCAGCAACTCGACAACAAAATTTTTTTCAGCTGCGGCCTGTCGAGCAAAGTCCAGCGATGGAGAAAAGATGTCAGGAGCTTCTCCTAAATCGTAAAAGTGAATTATTCCTCCTGTTGGCTTGAGCGCGCGCAACGCCACATCAAAAAATTTTCTGGCAAATTCAGGCAAAGGCATTATCACGCGGTCGGATTTTCCCACGAGTTGTTTTTCAACGACATCGCGCGCGTCACCTAAAATCGGGACCACGCGATCGCCGACTTTGTTTATCCTGATGTTTTCTTTCATATATTTAATGGCTACTGGATTTTTGTCGATCGAGTAGATTTTCGCGGCCTCGCTCTGTTTCACGATCACGATCGAATAACAGCCGACCCCAGCGAACAAATTTGTGACCACTTCGCCCGGCTTCACGAGCTTCGCTATGCGCAGGCGTTCGTGCGCCAAGCGAGGGGAAAAATAAACCTGCGCTAGATCCGTCTTGAACGTGCAGCCGCTCTCGTGGTGCGTGGTCTCTGTAAATGGCGCACCTGCGATAACCTCGAGCTCCCTCGTGCGAAATTCTCCGCCGACGGGGCCCACCTGGTTCAGCACCGTTCGGAGATGGGTATGCACCTGTATCAGCGCTCGCCCGATTGCATGCTTTTTGGGCAGAAGTTTTTCAGGAATTTTTATGACCGCCACATCGCCAACGATGTCGAACGCTCTAAGCTGCGCTAACTCCTCGTCCGTCAACTCGCCGTGCAATGCCTCCCGAATCTCTTTGGGCTTCATCTAAAGCAAAAGTGTAGTTTGTGTTTATAAGATAGATGGGCAATTCTCTGGAGAAGCAATGTGAAATGGTTTTTCTCACAAATATCTTCACTTTGACAGTTTTTGATTTTGGTTTAAAGCGGGACTTCTTTCGCCATCGTCAGTGCGATCGACGCCATCTTTGCGTAGAAGTTGTCGTCCGCCTGCTCATAGATGACTGAGTTCAACCCATCCATGACCTCGTCCGTCGCCTCTTCGCCGCGCATAACGGGGAGGACGTGGGTGACGATCGCTGGTTTGCCCATGAGATCGTTGACATGACGCTGCTCAAGACGCCAGTTCTTATGCTTGCTGTATATCGCAACCTCTTTGTCGATGCCGAATTTCGTCGCGCCGACCCTCAGGAACTCCGATGTGCCCCAGCTTCGTGGGAACACAACATTCGCACCCTCGAGCCCTTCCTCGAAGTCGTTACTTTCCCCAAAGCGGCCCCCACTTTCTTTGGCGTTATTCTTTGCAGCTTCGATAATCTTTGGATCGATATCGAAGCCCTTTGGGTGCGCTAGCGTCACGTCCATACCAAAGCGAGTCGCGATCAGCACCTCTTCCTGGATGCTGCATCGTCCCCTCGGCTTGCTCGAGTAGGCCCAAGTGATCGTGTACTTCTTCCCCTTCAGTTTGCCTATCTTGTCCTCTATAGTCATTATATCGCCAAGCCCCTGCGTCGGGTGGTATGTGCAGTCGGCCATGTTGATCACTGGCACCTTTGCTACCTTTGCGAACTCTTTAACGACTTTAAGCCCAGCTCCGTAGACGAAGTCGATATATTTGTCCAGTATTCTTACTCCAATTCCGTCTGAGTAGGAGTCATACATTTTGGCGGCGTCTTTCACGGCCTCTTCCATCCTAGTGGTTGAAACGTCGATGAAGGCAGGATGCCCCCCTAAAATCGAAGTGGCTGCCTCAAACGCTCCCCGCGTTCGCGTAGATGGGGCGTAGAACAACATAAAAAAAGTTTTTCTGTCTAAAACCCGCGGCGGACGATCCCCACGCTTCACTATGCTTCTCAACTTCCTCGCAACTTTAATCGCATGCACTAGCTCATCGACGCTCCAATCTTGTGTCGTTATGAAATCTTTACCATACAACTCGACCATCGAACCACATCTCCTTGATTATCGCACGACCTTTTTTATTTTGCTAATGCATCCACTTTCCTCAAGTCCCGCGCAACGCCAGCAAGACCGAACCGCTCGAGTGTCGCCTTTTTCTGCAACCCAGTACCGACATCCCAGCCCCGCTCAAGCTGTTGCCCGCGTCCCCACCCGTGCCCATGTCGTTCTGAGTGGGGGCCGCTACTGGCCCAACGTAAATCATACTGAAAAGAAAAGCCAAAGAAGTCGCGAGTGCCAAACAAGTTTTTTTCAAGTTGTGCCTCCAACCATTACCCTTTCGAGGGCCTTTTTAAAGGCTTTGGAGGTTTTTAATACCATCATACTCGGACGAATGCCGCGTCAAGTTCTAGAAACAAAAAATGGAAATATCGGTTCCTCTAAATTGGAGTGGTGATGCTTATGCGAGAAAAACAAAAAAAGGATGTAGATAGGGCTTGATGCAATGTTGCTAGATGATGAAATCATCCGCCTCGTCGGCATAAGCAACAGAGCGCTTGCCATCCTAGGCGAGACCGACAGGACAATCGACACTAGGCTTCACGCCCACCTCCCGGGCAAGGGCCCCGTCAGCGTTCAAGCCTACGTGGTATACCACAACGCCGTTAGGGGCCCGCCCTGCAAGGGGGGAATAAGGATGTCGAGCGATGTCACCCTCCAAGAAACAATTCAGCTCGCGGAGATAATGACATACAAGACGGCCTTGATGGACCTCCCCTTCGGCGGGGGGAAGGCGGCGATAGTTGCGGGCAGCGAGCTTCCTCCACAGGAGAAAGCGACTTTGGTGAGGGAATTCGCCCACAAGATTCGAAATGAACTCACCTCTGGCGCTTACGTCCCGGCCCCTGACATAGGGACGAGCCCGCGGGAGATGGCTGTGATATTTGGCGAAACCCATATGCGGGAATGCGTCACGGGAAAGCCCGTGGGCATAGGCGGGCTGCCGGGCAGGAGAGAAGCCACGGGCTACGGCGTCGCGGTGGTCGTGGAGCAAGCGGCGAAGGAGCTATTGAACTCCGGACTCTCAGGGCTCACGGTTGGGGTGCAGGGATTCGGAAATGTTGGCTCCTGGGCGTGCACCTTTCTGTCCGAGCAAGGGGCGAAGGTCGTCGCCGTGACGGATGCCTCTGGTGGCGCGGTGAGCAGGGACGGCATCGACATCGAGGAATTGAAGAAGCACGTAGCCAAGCACGGCGGGGTGGAGGGCTATGGGAAGCACCTGAGCAATGAAGAACTGTTTAAGCTGGATGTCGACATTTTGATACCAGCTGCGATTGGGGGTGTGATAACCCGAGATAATGCTGGCGATATCAAGGCGAGACTCATAGTTGAAGGGGCAAACGCTCCTACCACGAAGGAGGCGGACGAGATCCTCTCGCGCAGGGACATCCCTCTGGTGCCTGACATCCTCGCAAATGCCGGCGGGGTGGTCGCGAGCTACGACGAGTGGATGATTGCCAAGTCCGGTAGCAGGACCAATAAGGAGGAAACCTATTCGACGATAAGAAAGGTTCTCCTCGATGCATTCAGGGAAACTTTGGACTACTCCTCGACTCATGAGGTCTCACTGAGGAAGTCGGCTTTAGCCCTCGCGGCTGAGCGATTGGTCGAGACGATGGAAGACAGGGGATGGGTTTAAGAATCGCGATAAAAAACAATAATGCGCCGCGTGCATGGAAAATCCAAGTCCATCACAGACTCGGGTGACTCGTCTATCCAATTCGTTTGAGTTTTCTGGCGACCTTTATCGCGATTCCCTTCATCTTTACGACGAATTCCCCGATCTTCGCCTCAGGAGCGACGACGATTGCTTTTCTCTTCCTTCCGAGTAATGGGATTTTAAATGGGATCTTCAAATTTGCACACCTACTTCTGACAATTGACTACATTATCCCACTCATTTTAAATTTTTTGGTTCTACTTCAGATCTTCGCAGGCCTATTTTCCCCTC
>JBGPSS010000031.1:0-9579 GCA_041490225.1 Hadesarchaea archaeon | reverse complement strand
CCCTTGAGTTTTGCATTCCTGAATTTTTCCTCAGCTTCGATGCGCACCTCCTTTGCAAGAGAACCGTGGTGTACGGCCACCGGATAACCAGCGTCCCACATGCGCATCCTCGATCCGAGAGTTTCTGCAGCTTCGCGGGTGTTGACGAACGTCAGCACTGAAGTGTGCTTATCCATGAGTTCTCTGAGCCGCCTGAGCCTGGCTACCATCGTCGGCTCCGCGAAAAGCTTGTCCGCGAGCTCTACGTCCTCTTTTGTAGGCATCGGACTTTCCACACGAATCTTCATCTGCTTTGCCATGGAGGCGTCGATGATTTTTACCTGGCGCTTCGTACCGACCAAGAACTGCGCGACCGTATCTGGGCTTCCTACAGTCGCCGAGAGGCCGATGCGTTGAAACTCGCCAGCCAATTCCACGAGGCGCTCCAGCCCGACGCTCAACTGCGCCCCGCGTTCGTCTTCTGCGAGCTCGTGGATTTCATCGACGATCACCCAGCGCACCGTCCTCAGATGTTCTCGAATTCGTCGCCCCGGCAAGATCGCTTGGAGTGTTTCTGGAGTTGTGATGAGGATGTCTGGTGGGTGCTCAAGCTGTTTACGCCTCTCAGTTGTCGAGGTATCGCCGTGCCTCACAGCTATTTTTATTCCAAGAAAATTTCCCCAGCGTGTCAGCCTTGAGAGCATGTCGCGGTTGAGTGCCCGGAGAGGCGCGATGTAGACGATTTTGACCCCTTGCTGCCATTCCTGTTTCAGGTATGAGCTGAGCACAGGCAGCAATGCAGCTTCTGTCTTACCAGTGCCGGTCGGGGCGATGAGTAGGACATTTTCACCTGCAAATATCGCGGGGATCGCCATCTCCTGCGGCTTGGTCAGCTCGGTCAGTCCGAATTCCTTCATGGCCCCTCTGATAGCATCGTGTAGTGAATCGAGTGCGGTCATGATCTCACAAAATCGTTTTTCTATCTCAAGTTATTATTAGTAGAAGCTTCTTAAGTTTCTTGAGTGTGCGGGAGAGAAAATGGCCAAGACTTTTATCATTTGTGAGAAGCCAAGCGCGGCGGCTAAAATCGCTGCTGCTCTCGCAGAGGAAAAAATCGCGAAGAAAGAGCTGAATGGTGCTCCTTACTACGAGTTCAAGCGCGACGGCAAACAGGTAATAGTTTCATCCGCGCTTGGTCACCTCTTCACCCTAAAAAATTTGCGCCCAATGAAAGAATATCCTGTCTACGATGTCGATTGGATGCCGACATACAAGGTCGATAAAAAAGCCGCGCACACCAAACCTTTCGTTGAGGCGATTCAAGAGCTTTCGAAGGGGGCCGACGAGTTCATCAGCGCCACAGATTATGACACGGAAGGGGCAGTCATAGGCTACAATGTGTTGAAATTTTTGTGTGGTGAGGACTCCATCAAGCGCGCGAAACGCATGAAATTTTCCACGCTGACCACACAAGACCTGCGACAAGCTTATGATAACCCACTACCAAAATTGGACTTTGAGCTCATCGATTCTGGGATAGCCCGACACGTGCTCGATTGGTATTGGGGCATGAATATCTCCAAAGCGATGAGCGCCGCAGTCGAATCAGCGCGTCAGCGATTCGCAAAACTGTCGGCTGGGAGAGTTCAGACCCCAACCTTGAGAGTGTTAGCGGAGCGAGAGCGAGAAATAAAGGCTTTCAAGCCGGAGCCGTTCTGGGTCATCAGCCTTCTCTTCGAATTCGATGGTCAAGAGGTTGTGGCTGAGCACGCGACACCACGCTTCTTTGACAAGAGAGAAGCGGAGAAAGTTAGAGACATTTGTAAAGATAAGAAAGCAAAAGTTTCATCAATTCAGGCACGGCAATATCAACAGCACCCACCTATACCTTTAGACCTCGGAGCTTTGCAGGCGGAGGCCTACCGTTGTTTCGGCTACACCCCGATACGCACCCAACAGATAGCCCAGCAGCTCTACGATGCCGCGTACATAAGTTATCCAAGAACTTCTAACCAAAAATTCCCACCAACGATCGACTTGGTAGCGATACTCAAACACTTGCGTGGTATCTCTACGTACAAGAAGCTTGTTGACACGCTTTTGGAGCAGCCCGTGTTGGTACCGACCGAAGGAACGAAAACAGATCCTGCGCACCCACCGATCCATCCGACCGGAGAAAGGCCCAAGAGGCTAGTCGGGGCTCAACAGAGGCTCTACGATTTGATCGTCAGGAGATTTCTTTCTATTTTTGGTAGACCCGCGATGAAAGAGAGCATCAAAGTGGAGCTTGATGTTAATGGTCAGCGGTTTTACTTGAGGGGCCGCAACATCCTCGAAGAAGGCTGGCTGAAATACTATGCCCCCTACATTTATTGGGACGAGGTGGTTTTGCCCACGTTGTCAAAGGGTCAAGAGCTTGTGTCGAAAGAGTTATGCTTTGAGGAAAATGAGACGCAACCCCCACCCCGCTACAATCCGGCTTCGATTGTAAAAGTTATGGAGGAAAAAAATCTTGGAACAAAATCTACCCGCGCCCCTATTCTGCAGACACTTTACGAGCGAGGCTACATCTTCGGCAACCAGATCGTAGTGACCGACATCGGCATGGAAGTTGTCGACTCGCTCTCGAAGCACTGCCCCGAGATAGTCAGCGAGGAGCTGACGGCGCACTTCGAAAGCGAGATGGAAAAAATCCAAGAGGGCAAGACAAGTAAGGATAATGTGATTGCAGAGGCGAGGGAGAAGCTGGATGAGATGTTAGGAAAATTCAAGAATGAGCAGGATGACATAGGCAAAAATCTCGGCGATGCGTATGCGGAGACGAAACGCAAACAGAGGGTTCTCGGTGCGTGTGCAAAGTGCGGTGGAGAACTAAGGGTCATAGTCTCTCGCGCGACGCACAAGCGCTTTGCTGGATGCTCTAACTACCCAAATTGTAAAAATGCTTTCCCACTCCCGCAGGCTGGCTTCATCGTCTCTTTGGACAAAAAATGCGAGCATTGTGCGGCACCCATGATCCAAGTGAACCGCGCTGGGATGCGCCCGTACCGCATGTGTTTGGAGCCAAAGTGCGAGAGCAAGAAAGACTGGGGCAAGAAAAATAAAGCCGCTTCGAAGATAAGGAAAGAGGAATCAAGTTGAAGGTAGCTATAATCGCGGATCCGCACCTCGGGGCGAAGTGGGGCACGGCGCGGGAGCAAGATTCCTTCGACCAGATGAGCGAGGCCGTCAAAAAAGCACTTCAGCTCGGGGCGCAGATGATTTTGATTCTAGGCGATATTTTTGACACCCGCATCCCACGCCAAGAAGTTTGGGCGCGGGCGATGCGCATCTTGGCTTTGCCCCATGCACAGGAGCAGAGCAAGGTCGAGTTGGAGAAGACGATTGACAAAAACATGCAGGACATCTCTCCCGTTTCGTTGAGGGGGGTGCCTATCGTAGCGCTGCACGGGAATCACGAGCGGCGGATAAGGGGCCTCGTCAATCCAGTTGAGGCGCTAGAGGCGGCCGGTCTCCTCATCTATCTTCATCATAACGTCGCGATATTTAAAACGCAAGCTGGCAAACTCGCTATCCACGGTATGGGCAACGTGCCCGAGCGGAATGCAAAAGATGCCATGAGCATATGGAACCCTAAGCCCGTGAGCGGAGCAATCAACATTCTGATGCTCCATCAGGCGGTAGGGCAGTACGTCTATTCTGGGGAAGAGTACCCAAGTTTGGATCTGGCCGACCTGCCCCGTGGCTTCGATGTCTATGTCGATGGACACATGCACTACCACGCCGAGGCGAGGGCGCACGACAGGCCCCTGCTCTTCCCCGGGAGCACAGTACGCACGCAGCTTTTGGAAATCGAGGCGCAGGTGCCGAAAGGATTTTACATGCTCGACATCGGGGAGGATGTGAGCTACAAGTTCGTCGAGCTAAAGAGCGTGCGAGATTTTCGCTATGCGGAACTGAAATTTGACGACGCCACCATATCTCAACTTGAAGCCGCAGTTAGAAAGAAGATACAGAAATTTTTGGATGAGCCGAGAAAAAACAAGGAGAAGCTCCCGCTGGTTAGGCTGAGGCTGCTCGGAACGCTTGCGAAGGGATCATCGCGCAGCGACTTCGATGAGAACGCAATAGCGGATGAATTTTCTGACAGGGCACTCGTCTCTATAGGTAAGGATGAGTTGATTTCTCCGGGGCTTGAAGAAAAAATAAAATTCTTGCGAGAGCTGCGCGAGCGTCGGCTGCCTGTGGAAGATATGGCGATGCAGTTGCTTGAAGAAAACTTGCGCGAGTTGAAGCAGACGCAGACGTTCGACGTTCGGGAGCTGTACCAACTCCTGATGGATGATCACGTCGCGGAGGCGCGCGATAGGGTGCTGAGCATAGTAAACGAGCTCGTCGACGCAGAGCTGAAGAGGAAAGAGCGATGATAACCCAAGTCAAGCTCCACAACTGGAAGTCGCACAAGGATACAGAGCTTCAGTTCGGCGACGGCACAAATGTCTTTGTCGGAATAATGGGCTCAGGAAAGACCGGCGTCATGGATGCGATCGCCTACGCTCTCTTCGGAACTTTGCCCGCCGTTCGCGGTCGAGTGATAAAGCTGGAGCAGATGATAATGGACCGCCCGAAGCAGATGGACTCGGCCGAAGTCGAGGTACAATTCATCGCACCGGATGGAAATGAGTACATCGTGAAGCGCGTAATCGAGCGCGGCAGCGGTACGACCCTGTCTGAGCTCAGGAGGGCGAGCGGTGAGCTGATCGAGAGCCCGAGCTCGACCCGCGTCACCGAGACGATAGAGGGGATGCTCAAGATGGACGCCGAGCTCTTCGAGCGAGCCGTCTACTCGGAACAGAATCGTCTGGATTACTTTTTGGTATTGGGGCGGGGCAGGCGCATGGAAAGCATAGACGAACTTCTTGGCATCGACAAGCTAGAGCGGGCTCGGAAGAACATGGGCACGCTGATCAACAACATTCGCGAGCGCATCGAGGAAGAGATAGACGAAAAATCCCAGCTCGAGCGGGACACCACCCTCGCGACCCTCCCGACGCTCGAGCAGGATTTGAAGGACTTGGAGCTAGAGAGGCAGGGCATACAGGTGAAGCTGCAACAGCTCCAGCCGAAGCTCAACGAAGTTCAGATTCAGATGAGCAAGATGCGCGAGGTGGAGCTGAAGGTGACGCAACTTGAAAAATCTCTCCGTGAGCTAAGCGGGACGGTCAACGAACTCAAGCGTAGTCTCGAACAGACGAGAGAGAAACTTAGGGATGCAGCGAGCATTGATCTGAGCGAGATTCAAAAGCAAATCACGGAACTTCAGGATAGATATGTGAATGCGCGCAGCGTAGCAGACGAGCTCGGCATCACGTGTACAAAGCATTCGTCGCGGGTTGGCGAGATTAGGACAAAGATAGAGATGGTGCGCTCCCGCATAGCTGAAATCGAGAATGACATCGAGCGCAAGCGTGAGGCGCGCTCCGAACTGGAGAAAGTGAAGCTTGAGGATGTTGCTAAGCTTGTAGAAAAATTGCGGCTTAGCATCAAGGAGGCGAGCGATGAGCTTGCGGCCTGCCGCGCAAGGCTTCAGGACATCGAGCAGAGCTCGGAGGAGTTGGCGGTGGCTGGCTCCGTCTGCCCGGTGTGTGAGAGCCCGCTGTCGAACGAAAAGAAGCGGCAGTTGCTCAAGCAGCGCCAGGAACAGAGGATAACATACACTAAACGCGCCGTCGAACTTGAAAATAACCTGAAAAAATTAGATGCGGAGCTCAAAGAAAAACTTCAAACTCATCGGCGCCTCGAGTTTCTCGCGAAAGAAGTAGAGGATCTCCCATCGATTGAGGAAAAAGTTTTACAATTGAAACAAAATATCAAGGTAAGCGAAAGCGAGCTCGTGAATGCGCAGGCAGATCTTGAGAAAGTCAACTCGGATTTCGAGCGTGCCCGCAATGAAGTTGATCGCGTCAATGAGCGGCTCACGGCTACTAAGCAAACCCTACAATTGCAGCTAGAACTCGAGCGGTCGGAAAAAGAGCTCACGCAGAAGCAGGCCGAAAGCCTGCGCGTGCAGCAAGAGCTTTGGAAGGTCAGGCGGGGCTACGATGAGGTGAAGGCAAAGGTGCTGGCGGACGAGTTCGTCGAGCTGAGCAGGATGCAAGAGCGGTTGAAAACGGAGTTCGCGGCGAAGGAGCAGCTCATGGGCGTGAAGCAGCAGCTCGTCAAGAGCATCAGGGAGAAGAGAGAGGCGCTCGCGCGCAGCGGCGTGGAGATAGAATATCTGCAGCAGGCCACACAATCGCTTCAAGTTATTCAAAATGCGCTTGCGCAGACGCAGACGACTATGCGCAGAGATTTCGTGGAGGCGGTCAACGAAGCGATGAACGAGCTGTGGAGGGACATCTACCCATACGGTGACTTCACGAGTATAAGGCTCGCAGTTGAAGATGATTACGTTTTGCAGCTCAGGAACCGCACGAGCGGTTGGGTAGCGGTCGAGGGACTGACGAGCGGAGGCGAGAGGACATGTGCTTGTCTTACGCTTCGGATAGCGTTCGCCATCGTCCTCGCACCTACGCTGAACTGGCTCGTGCTCGATGAGCCGACGCACAACCTCGACTCCGAAGGGATTCAGGAACTTGCGGTCGCACTTCGCGAGAGGATACCGGAGGTAGTAAAGCAGGTGCTGCTGATTACACACGAGGAGAGGCTCGAGGCGGCGGTGAGCGGCTACCTCTACCGCTTCGTCCGCAACAAAGAGCTGGACGAGCCGACGAAGGTCGAGCAGGTCACTGCGCCGGAGGCCTTGAGGAGGAAATAATAGTTAAGAATGTTATTCTTAGTTATGGAAAAGTAATCTCGTGGTCGCGTTTAAGCAGCTTGCCGGCGTCATCTTTGCGGTGATTTTTATGTCGATAGTCGGGGCAATCGCCTGAAGTTCTGAATCGCAAAAATAGGATAGAAAATTTTTAGATGATGGTCTAAAACAAGTTTTACGAACCCCTTCGCATCAAGAACATCGCGTGGTCTTTTTCATACGGCTCGAGCACCTTTGTATCCAATATCTCGAACTCTCGCTCGAGCTTCTCCATTTCATTGCGGAAGATCTCTCGCGGCTCCTTCGTCACGTCTATGCTTCTGGCCTTCAACGCGAGCATCGCGTGTCCTCCCTCGCGCAGGAAAGCCTTGGCGTTCGCGAACAGTATCTCGCTCTGCTCCGGCTGCGCAACGTCCTGGTAGATGACATCCACCTTGCCGACGAGCGAGCAGTAGCTGCTCGGCTTAGTTGCGTCCGCCAGCATGGGCACCATGTTGGGCCTGCGGTTACAAACGAGGAGGAGGTCGCGCATTGGCCTCGACGATATCTCGACGCAGTAGATCACGCCGTCTGGGCCGATCAGGTCGGAGACATGTGAAGCGGTGGTTCCGCTCGCCGCGCCAAGATAGAGCACCTTCGAGCCGGATGCGATGGGGACATCCTTTACTTCCCTGACGATCGCTGCAGCCAGCTTGCTCCTGTACGGGTCCCAGAGGCGGTACTCCACGCTCTCGACCTCAATGAGCTTTTCTCCGTAGACCTGTGTGCCGGGCGCGGAGTTTACGGTCGCCAGCTTCTGCGTGCCGTCGTTGAGCTCGACCCAGTAGACGCCCGCAAACCGCTCGTGCTCGATTATTTTCGTCATCTCTCTTCCCTCGACTTATCGTACTTCGACTTGATGTCGGCTATCCTAGCTCTGAGGTTGGCGGCCAACTTTTCCCCGATGAATTCACCCGACATAGCGTCCACACGTGCAGCTATCGAGAGCTTCCCGGCTAGAGCCCGGGCAACCTTGCCGCGCTGCCACTTTGGAACGCCACGAATATCCGGATATTGATAGATGACCCCGTGCTTCGGAGGCCTCGCCCGACTGCGAAGGGCCCTGAACAATGCCTTTTCAGCGCCGAGAATTTGTAATTTGCTCGCCGGCATACGCGCGAGGTTCGTGAGCCCGCCTGCGAGGGAGATGAGCCGAGCGCCGATCGAGCTCCCGCCGACCGCGCGGATGTTTGGCGCTATTTGTACCATCAGCCCATCGACGTATTCCAATGTTTTTTCGCGTGCTTCAAAAAGCGAGAAAATTTCTTTAGCAGCGCCCTGAATTGCATCGATGTCAAGCTGGTCGAACGAGGCGCCGAGAGAGCTTTGAGCGGCTGCCGTGATTTTTTCCACAGTTTCACCAGGCAGCTCCACCGCAGCCTTTATTGCAGCGGGCTCGAACTTCTCACGCGACCCGAGCGCGAGGACGAGCTTCATATAGTGTTGGTGCTCCGGCACTAGGCGGTCCAGCTCAGGAAAATGGATCGAGTACCACTCGCGCGCGCGCGCGCAGATGATGTTTGCGGTCTTGTCTATCTCGTCGAGCATGTTTATCGCTTGTATGATGAGCTTGTCGCGCTGTGTCGCCTCCCTGTGTAGGCTGTCGCGGGTGAGCAGAAAATTGACATCGTGAATAAATTTTTCAACGTTTTCAACGCCCGCCTCGGCAGCAAATTTTTCGAGATCGCTCCTCAATATTTCTCCAGCCTTATTCGGCATGGCGACCTCGAACCGAGCGTGCTTGAACTCCTTGTTCAGCTGATTCGCCAGCTCCCCCGATTCGACAATAAACTCGTTCGACTTCTTCCGCATCAGCTTCGCGATGAGCGCGCGGTGCTCCTCCGTCGGAACACCCATCTGGACGCTCGCGAGCCTTCCAGCGACCTTTGCCACATCGCGCGGAAACTCCATGGAATCGAGCATCTCGCCCGAGTCGTCGAACGCGAAAACGCCGAGGACGCATTCGGTTATGTGTACGACCATTTAAACACCAATTAATTCTGTTTGGGGCATCAATAAAACTTGTCAAAGCAACCGAGGATCGCCTATCCTAACTTTCTGTGGCTGTTTTAAAAACACGACTCCCCTAATTTTTATAGTTCCCGAAGTCATTGTAGTTTGAGGCGATATTGTGGAGATAACTGTTGGTTCGGAGCGCCTGAAGCGCGGGTTCGCCAAGATGCAGAAGGGTGGCGTGATCATGGATGTCACCAACGCGGAGCAGGCCATCATAGCTGAAGAGGCAGGCGCGGTCGCGGTCATGGCGCTGCAGGCCGTGCCAGCTGACATCAGAGCCGCTGGGGGCGTCGCTCGAATGGCCGACCCGGCGGTGGTCCAGCAGATAATGGATTCTGTTACCATTCCGGTCATGGCGAAATGCAGGATAGGCCACTTCGCGGAGGCCCAAATTCTGGAGGCGCTGGGCGTGGACATGGTCGACGAGTCCGAGGTGTTGACGCCGGCCGATGAGGAGTTCCACGTCGACAAGCACAAGTTCAAGGTTCCCTTTGTCTGCGGCTCGCGAGACCTGGGTGAGGCGCTGCGCAGGATAAACGAGGGGGCCGCGATGATTCGAACGAAGGGCGAGGCGGGCACGGGCAACATCGTCGAGGCCGTCCGCCACATCAGGCTCACCAAGCGCCAGATAGCCTAGCTTTTGAATGAAAATCTGGAGGTGAAAGCGCGGGAGTACCACGTGCCCGCGAAGCTCGTCGAAGAGGTGATGAAGCTGCAGCGGTTGCCGGTGG
>JBGPSS010000030.1:0-9676 GCA_041490225.1 Hadesarchaea archaeon | reverse complement strand
TATGACAGAGAGCAATTTTAAAAATACTTTGTCCTCAGCTGTCTTGTCATGCACACAAAGGCATGCAATTAAAGTGAAGGCTGCTCTTTTTACAAATTCTTCTTTTTTGCTGCTCCACTCATATATTTTTTGGTAAGCAAATTCAGTTTTCTGAAAAAGATTATCGCATACTTGGTCACATACATCCCATGAATCAAAATCCTTTACCCAGTTATTCATTTGCTTTTTATCTACCAGCTCGGGCTCATCAATCATACTTGCGAGAATCCTTGCTTCATGAATGCCAGAATTCCAAATTTCTTCTGCTAATTTATGATCTTCCCCAATTTCCTTAGCAAGTTTTCTTAGTTTTGGAATAGGAACGCCATAGGTATTTTTCGGATTTATGCCAAATCGCGCCATTCCTTCGACTGCTTTGTAATTGCCGAGAGATTTGAGCTTCTTTAAAATTTCTAATCTTTCCATTTTATCGCAGCTCTTGCAGTGCAAGTTTGTCAGCTTTTAACATATTACACTTTCCTTTTATTTCTACATTTTTCAAAGATTTTGGCTAAAAAAGGACATATAGCTTAAAAATCACAGTTAAATTTGAGCCGGGGTGGCAGAACTAGGCCAATGCGACAGCTTGGAGAGCTGTTGACCCTCACGGGTCGTCAGGGTTCAAATCCCTGCCCCGGCGCCACTGGCGAATGATTTTAATAGGAAGTTTCGACAAGTTCTACAGTAAGGCTTTGTGGTAGGTAAAATGCCTGGGGAATTCAAGCATATAGTAAGGATAGCTGGCAAGGACCTCCGTGGCGAGAGGCGCGTCCAGCTGGCGCTAACGGACATAAAGGGCGTGGGTACGATGATGGCGCGGGCGGTCGCATATGCGGCCAAGGTAGATCCCATGGTCAAGCTTGGCAACCTCAGCAAGGAGGAAATAGAGCGGCTGGAGGACATCGTTTCAAAGCCTCAAGCTCATGGTATACCAAATTGGATGCTCGACCGCAGAAAAGACGAAGATAGTGGCAAAGACATTCACATTATAGGTTCGGACATAGACCGAGCTGTGCGCGCGGACATCGCGAAGGAGCGTCGCATAAGGAGCCGTCGTGGTATAAGACATGAACTCGGCCTACCCGTGCGTGGGCAGCGAACAAGAAGTACAGGGCGCGTGGGCATGACAGTTGGTGTCAAACGCAAGGATATCCGCATAAGGGAAGCTGAAGCCGCGGCCAAAAAGGGCGAAGCACCTTCGAGGAAAGGGAGGGGGGCACCGAAAGAAAAGGTGGAGAAGGTGGAGAAAGCGGAGAAGGCAGCCCCAAAGGCAGAGAAGGCGGCGGCACCGAAGGCGGCAGAAAAGAAGGGAGATAAGAAGATGGAGAAGAAAACTGAGAAGTGATAGCATGGGCGACCCAAAGAAGCAACGCAAGAAATATCGCAGGCCTTCGCATCCTTGGGAGAAGGATAGGATAGAAGCCGAAAACAAGCTGCTTCAAAAATATGGGCTGCGCAGAAAAAAAGAAGTTTGGAAAACCGAAACACTTCTCAGGAGCTTCAGGAGGAACGCGAGGCGTTTGCTGGCGGCGTCTGGCCCGCAAGCTGAACTTGAAACTAAGCAGATGCTCGAGAGGTTAAAGCGCTTGGGCTTGATATCGAGTGGGGCGACATTGGATGATGTGCTCGGGTTGACAGTCGAAAATATTTTGGAGCACCGCCTTCAGACCATAGTGTCAAAGAAGGGCTTGGCTAAGACACCCCTGCAGGCGCGCCAGCTCGTGCTGCATGGTCACGTCATGATCTCAGGAAAGCGCGTCACTGTGCCGAGTTATCTGGTGTCGGTGAAGGAAGAGGGGGAGATAGGCCTCGCACCCGGTTCAAATTTCACACAGCCAAAGCCTGAGGTCCCACCACCAGCTGTCGAAGCTGAAGGACTGCAGGGCCCGCAGGCTGAGGTCGAAGGCCAACAAGCGCCTGAGCAGGCGGAGTCGAAGGAGGAATAAGAATGCAGGAAGGTAAATGGGGAGTAGCGCACATTTTCTCATCGTTCAACAACACCATCGTGCACATAACCGATTTGACTGGCGCGGAGACAGTCTCGCGTTGGTCGGGTGGCATGATCGTCAAGGCCCAGCGCGAGGAGTCGTCGCCGTACGCTGCGATGCAGGCTGCGGCTAGAGCTGCAGAAGAGGCCATGGAGAAAGGGTTTATGGGAGTACATATCAAAGTTCGAGCGCCAGGCGGCAGCGGCTCGAAGAGCCCCGGCCCGGGAGCGCAGGCGGCGATACGCTCGCTCGCCCGAGCAGGGTTGAGGATAGGCCGCATAGAAGATGCGACGCCCACGCCTCACGACGGGGTCAAAAGGAAAGGTGGCCGCAGGGGCCGCAGGGTGTAGTTGGGGGGTTTGGATGGAAATAGATGTCAGGAAGTTGACGGCGGACGAGATGGAGTTCTTGCTCTCCGGCGCAGACCCAGCCTTCGCGAACACGTTGAGGCGGGTGATGATACGGGAAGTGCCGGTGATGGCGATCGATGAGGTGGAGTTCGTGGTGAACGACTCCGTGGTATACGACGAAATGTTGAGCCACACCCTTGGCCTAGTCCCGCTCAAGACGCCCGACGGCTACATCCTGCCCAGCGAGTGCAAGTGCGATGACAAGCGATGCGAGAAGTGCAGCGTGCAGTTGACGCTCAAGAAGGAAGGCCCAGCTGTTGTCATGAGCGGCGACATGAAATCCGCGGACAAAGAGGTCGTGCCCGTTGGCGATTCGATCCCGCTCGTGAAGCTGAACGAGGGGCAGAAACTTCAGTTCATCGCGATAGCCCACCTCGGCATGGGGAAGAACCACGCGCAGTGGCAGCCCGGGGTCATAGCCTACAAGTACATGCCGATATTCGAGCTCGATGCGAAGCTGTGCGATGCATGCGGTAAATGTGTCGAGAGGTGCCCGCGGAAGATACTCGAGCTCAGCGACGGCAAGTTGAAGATCACGGATGTGGAGAAGTGCACCATGTGCCGAGCTTGCGTCGAGGCGTGCCCGAAGGGGGCGATCAAGATTGGGTATGATGATAGCAAATTCATCTTTAACATAGAGTCGACAGGCGCGTTGCCGCCTGAGAAAATATTGTCGAAGGCTCTGGATGATCTCAGCGACAAGTGCAAGGACTTTGTAAAGCAGCTCAAGAAGTCGTAGGTAGTTGGATCTATCGCTTTTTCTTATAGTTCTGAACGTCGTTTAAAACTAAATTTCACCTCTTGGACAAATTTTTAGAGCCCCTAGACAACATTAAAATCGTGCGGGGGTGGCTGAGCTTGGTCTAAGGCGCAGGCTTGAGGAGCCTGTCCCGCAGGGGTTCGAGGGTTCAAATCCCTTCCCCCGCACCATAGGTCAAAAATGGTTGGCGCACGTATTTGAGGGGAAAGATAAAGGTTAAAAAATGCAAAAAGAAAAAATTAAAAAAATAGTAAGGGGAAGATATTCAAAAATAGCTAAAGAAGGCACCAGTTGTTGCCCCACTTGTGGTTCATGTGAAATCGATGTAATGGAACAAGCGAAAAATATAGGTTATTCTGAAGAAGAACTTGGAAACATTCCAGAATCCGCTATTATGGGTTTGGGGTGTGGTAATCCAGCTGCATTAGCGGATTTGAAAAAAGGAGAAACGGTCTTGGATTTGGGAGCAGGTGCAGGGATTGATGTGTTTTTGGCTGCAAATAAAGTGGGATCAGAGGGCCATGTTATCGGTGTTGATATGACGGAAGAAATGGTCAAGAGAGCAAATGAAACAGCAAAGAAATATGGATACAAAAATGTGGAATTTAGGCTTGGAGAGATTGAAAACCTGCCTCTTAAAAATAATTCGGTTGATGTAATTATCAGCAATTGTGTCATCAATCTCTCTCCGGACAAATTAAGGACATATCAAGAAGCGTACAGGGTTTTAAAGCCGGGCGGGAGAATTTTGATTTCAGATCTAGTTACAGAGGGTAAATTACCGGAATCTATTAGAAAAAACTTCGAGGCTTGGGCTGGATGCGTTGCCGGAGCTTTGGAGAAGAAAGAGTATTTAGACACGATAAAAAAAGCAGGATTTAGAGATATCAAAATTATTTCTCAGAACACTTTTCATGAACAAGGGCTAAATGACACATTGGCAGGAAAAATTACAAGTGTAAAAGTAAAAGCACATAAATCGTGAAAAGCGAAATTAGCCGGATTTTAGAGATTTTCTGGAAATCCTCTTATTAAATATTACTGGCATCAAAATGAATCCAAACTAGGTAAACTTAAATTCAACTTCGAAAAACAATGTTTGATGAAGAGAATAGGAATAGGTCTCGCAGGTCTAGGCTTCATGGCTAGAGTCCATTCCAGAGCTTTAAATGGGATACCGGAAGCTGAGATAGTCGCCGCATGGTCGAAATTTCCCGATGAACACAACAAGTTCAAAGAGTTCAGCAAGAAATTAGGATTCGAAGTCGAAACATATTACACAGACATCAAAAAAATGCTTGAAAATCCAAAGGTCGATGCAGTCATTTGCGCCATCCCGTCTAGATTCATTGAACCCATAGCTAACGAAATCATCCAAGCCGGGAAACCTGCCATCATCGAATGTCCTCCATCCGACACACCGGAAGGAATAGACCGCATCGATAGGTTAGCAAAAGAGCGAGGTGTCAAATTGATGCCGGGGCACTGTTATCGATTCGCCCCATGCTTTAAAAAATCGAAAGAACTCATCGACAAAGGAGAAATAGGGAGCCCTATACTCGTTCACTTTAGAGAATTCGTGCCCGCAGATAGCCTCGCGAGACAATGGCCGCGTGGGTCGTGGATTTGGGACAAGGAGAAGGGTGGTCCGATACCAACCATGACGGTGTTTTGTATGGATACGGCACGCTGGCTTTTGAACTCGGAACCCGTGTCGTTGTACGCAACGATCAAATGGCAAGACCTACAACAATTGGGTACTCTAGGCTACACGGTGGTGAACGTGATTAAATTCGAGAATGCCGTCACTTGGATCAATGAATTCAGCGGCAGCGTCACATCATCAATGGGTCCTCCCGTGAAGATGGAAGTCGTCGGTGAAAAGGGAAACGCCGTAGTAGTAGATGGTCCCGAGAAGGTAATCCTCACCAAGGGGAAAGAAGAACAGCAAGAATGGTCTTTTGACATAACTCGACAAGAGAGGTGGGGCCATAAACCACAGGACGAATATTTCATCAAATCGGTGGTACTCGGGAACGAGGAACCAATTGTAAATTTACAGGATGCAAAAAAAGCGCTGAAAATGTCGTTGGCCATTTTGGAATCATCGAAAACTAATGGGGCAGTCTACTTCGATATGTCCAAGTGAAACTAGTCAGCGCTGAAGGCTCAGGAGAGCTATTTTTTCCAGCACTAACTCTTCGATTGGTGCAATCTCCAGTTCTTTTTTTGATATGTCGAAGGCTTTCATCAGCGTGGAAATCTTTTTAGAATTCACATCGAGGACTTTGTCATCGCGATGCAGGTTCAGCTCGCGCAGGGTTTCCGTCTGCGCACGTTTCACCTCTTCTCGGCTTTTACCGATCGTCAAAATTGCCACACGATTACACCCCTTATGCACACCAACTCTGTCGAATGCTCGAACTATCTGTCGCAGGCCAGAGGCCCAACATACGAGTTCGATGTTGAGGGAGTCGGCAAAATTCATACGCGTGACCTGCGCAGTGAGCGCGAGTTTGGCAGCATGGACCAAGTGTTTCTTGTCGGCGATGCGGTCGGCGTCGAAAATTTGACCGACCGTCTGTGATCTCTTGTCGACGGTTGCCAAAATTTTCAACATGGCGTCGATGTCTCGCACGTCGGCCAGCGCACCCATGACGCTCGCGATTCTTTTTCCAAATGCACCTTTCAGCTCGAACAAGTGAAGCCCAAGTAAAACTGGCATCGCTTTGTTTTAAAACATGGCTAAGGCTTTAAAGCGTCACATCAAAACTAGAACAGTGATGAGATGCAACCAGCGTACAAAATCAAGATCGAAGATATCGCGAAGGGCCAATTCGTGCGCTCCGCTGAGGGTGGGGAGCCCGACTATCTAGCTACGCCCTGGGGACAACAGATTTCACGCGCGCGCGTGATAGGCACGATCGTCGACAAGTACGTGAGCGAAGACCAGAGCTACGCTGCGCTGCGCATCGACGACGGCAGCGAAACCATCCGTCTCAAGTCTTGGAGGCAGGATGTATCTAAAGTTGCGAACATCAACGTCGGTGACCTTGTCGATGTTATTGGGCGGGTTCGAGAATATGGCGGAGAAACCTACCTCGTGCCAGATGTTATCGTCACGGTAAGCGACCCAAATTGGGAAATCGTGAGAGAGCTGGAAATCCTAGGGGCGCGGAAGCAGTTATTCAAGGAGGGCAAGCGTCCTCAGATCAAGAAAGTTGAGCCGCAGGTGAGAATATTGGAGGTGGAGGTGCCTCCGCAGGTGCAGGTGGGAAGCATCGAGGGGGAAATAGAGGAGTTGGAGGAGGAGCCTCTCCCAGAGGTTCCGGACGACGTGAAGAAAAAAGTCCTGATGGCGTTCGACAAACTTGATAAAGGCGAGGGGATTTCACCAACCGACATATCAGCCGAGCTGAATTTGACGCAAGATTTGGTTGACAATGCTATGCGCGTCTTGATAGCCGATGGGGAGATATTTGAACCTAGGGTGGGAAAGTTCAGACGCCTGAGGTGAAAATTTGGAAAAAGATTATGAGAAATCACTCGATCGCGCGCTGGAGACGATTCCAAAAGCTGTCTCCGAGAAGGAGCGATTCCAGATCCCTGAAGCGGAGACAAATGTCACTGGAAATCGTACGACGATCAAGAATTTCAAGGCCATCGTGAACGCTTTGAATAGAGAGCCGGAGCATCTGATAAAATATCTGTTGCGGGAGCTAGGTGTAGCTGGGAACATGGACGGCAATCAGGCCGTCTTCCAGGGAAAATTTTCGAAAGCTGCGGTGGACGACCGCATCAAGCGTTACGTCGAGGAGTTCGTGCTGTGCCGCGAGTGCGGTGGTCCGGACACCAAGCTGGTCAGAAAAGATCGCGTGCACATCCTGCGCTGCGAGGCTTGCGGGGCTCGAACTGCAGTGCGGAGCGTGTAGGATGCCTCTCCTCAGGGTACTGCGGACGCAGGGCGAGGTTCTTGTCGTGATCTGCGACGCTGGGCTCATGGGGAAAGAACTCAAACAGGGGGAGCTCAGGCTCAAGGTCGACAAGAGTTTCTATTGCGGTGCGGAAACCAGCGTCGAGAAGTGTCTGCAGGCGCTTCGGGAGGCGACGATCGCCAATTTGGTTGGTTCGATCGTGGAGCATGCGATAAAGGCCGACTTCATAGACCACACAAATGTCATCAGGATTCAGAACATATCCCACGCACAAATGGTCAAGATGTAGAGCAACCGACTTTTAAGCAACCGAACATGTTTTAATGTGGTGAAATGCGGCGTTTTTGTTACAAGTGTGGTGTATCAGAGGCACAGAAGGGCCCGCTCATCCATGGTCTATGCCAGGAATGTTTCGCGAGCGAGCATCGACTTATCCGCGCGCTGGGGAAGGTCAGCGTGAACGTGTGCAGAAGGTGCGGCGCGTACATGATCGGCAACAGATGGCAGGAGCCCATCGACCAGGGAACTGCAGCACAGGAGGCCGCAAAAGCCGCCGTGCTGACCGCTTTGCGCGTGGCAAAGTTCACAGATGCCGGCATAGAATTCGTCCGCCCGGATGGAGCCGCAGGCGTCGATTTAAAGTTCGAGGTAAAACCATCTGCGCGCGAAGTGCTAGTCAAAGTTCATGCAAGCGGAAAGGTTCACGAGACCCAGGGCAAGCCAATCGTCGATAGTGCTCAAGTCATTGTCGGGGTGAAGCCGACGACATGCGCTGTGTGCAGCCTCATGCGCGCTGGCTACTACGAGGCGATTCTGCAGGTCAGGGGGGAGAAAAAAATACCCGCGGATAAGTTGGCGAAAATTGAGAGGGCGCTCGTGTCCAATGCGGACAAGATGATGAAAGATGATCGCAAAATATTCATCTCGAAAGTTGAGAAGAAGCCGGAGGGCCTGGATTTCTACCTCAGCTCCCTCAGCTTGGCGAGGAACATGGCCGAGATCTTGAGAAGTAACTTTCAAGCCAAGGTGACCGAGACGGCCAAGTTGATCGGGCAGGATAGAGGCGGGAAGCGAAAGTTCAGGGTATCGGTGCTGGCGCGTTTGCCGTCATAACCCTATAAATGAAGGCTGGCACAATTAGCAAGTTGGTGAAGCGATGGTCGAGATAACTGGAGCAGAAGCGTTGATGAAGTCGCTCAAGGCGGAGGGCGTTAAACATATGTTTGGCCTTCCAGGCGGACAAATCCTGCCCGTCTACGATGCTCTCTACGACTACCCAGAGCTCAATCACATCTTGGTGAGGCACGAGCAGGGGGCCGCCCACGCCGCCGATGGCTATGCCAGAGCTTCGGGCAAGGCCGGGGTATGCTTGACCACTTCCGGCCCAGGCGCGACGAACCTCGCGACAGGAATCCTCAACGCTTATATGGACAGCTCGCCGGTTGTGGCGATGAGCGGGCAGGTTCCGCTCAAGTTCATCGGCTCAGATGCTTTTCAAGAGGCAGACATGCTGAGCGTGATGCTCCCGATAACCAAGCACAACTTCATCGTCAGAAGCGTGGTCGAGATACCGAGCACGGTCAAGCTAGCTTTCAAAATAGCTACGACCGGTCGTCAGGGGCCGGTTCACATAGATCTGCCGAAGGATATTCAGGCGGGCAAGGCGGACGTGAAGATACCAGCAGACGTAAAATACGCGAAGGCCATCAAGCTCGAGCCTGAGCAGAAGAGAGTCGTGGAAGCCGTCGGCCTGTTGACGAAGGCCCAAAGTCCGGTCATCTACGCTGGTGGCGGCGTGATCTCCTCAAACGCTTCGCCCGAGCTCGTCGCGCTTGCCGAGATACTGGGCGCCCCAGTTGTAACTTCTCTGATGGGCAAGGGGGCCATCCCCGAAAATCACCCCCTCGCACTCGGCATGATAGGCATGCACGGCAGGAGGGTGGCAAACTTGGCCATAACCGAGAGCGATGTTCTACTTGGGGTCGGGGTGCGCTTCGACGATCGTGCCACTGGAGAAGTCAGTCACTTTGCACCCAGTGCCAAAATAATTCACATCGACATAGATCAAGTAGAAATAGGAAAGAACGTGCGCGTTGACGTGCCGATAGTCGCGGATGCCAAGCGGGGGCTCGCGGCGATCATAGGTGGGCTACGAACTCATGCGAAGAAGGGCAGGACGAGCGAGTGGCTGAAGCGCATGGAAAAGCTTCGCAAGGAGTACAGCCCGCGCATGGACTACGACGAGGTGCCGATAAAACCGCAGCGTGCCATGAAGGAGATAATGAGCGTGCTGGATGAGGACGCGATAGTTGTGACCGAAGTGGGGCAGAATCAGATGTGGGCGGCGCACTTCTTCGTGACGAAAAAACCGAGGCATTTCATCTCGTCCGGAGGCTTGGGCACAATGGGCTTCGGCTTCCCGGCGTCGATGGGAGCCAAGGTGGCGTGCCCCAAGTGCGACGTCGTGGACATCGCCGGCGATGGAAGTTTCCTCATGAACTCTCAGGAACTCGCGACCGTGGTCGAGAACAAGATAAACGTCGT
>JBGPSS010000029.1:0-9785 GCA_041490225.1 Hadesarchaea archaeon | reverse complement strand
GAACATGAAAAATGTAAGAACTTTTACCGACACGACCTGGAGCGTGGGATTGACTTCTCCTTGGGGTTTTGTTGATAATTATGACGCCGAAAATAACGCTTGGTATCAAACCACTTGGGGCAACAGCGTAGACGTCTGGGACATTGACCCAGCGGTAAATGATGGCTATCCGTTCCTGACTGGTCTCTTGTCAACACCTGGACAGACTTATCCAGAACTTCAGGTCGGGACTTGGGACGAAACCTATGATAATTACTACACGGGGGAGAACGAGAACAACGCGGATGGGGAATTGAAGCTCGCCCTCGCCCCCGTCTATGAGAACGGCATGAAACTAAATAGCAATCCTGTCAATCTGGGAACGATGTCTGCTGGGGACAATGTGAGCATCCGCTTCACTGCGCAGGAGAGCAAGACGGTCGATAACATAAGGTTTTATGTGTCAAGTAGAACGACTGGAACCACTTCTTACAACATGGGCATCCAAGCAGACAACGGTGACGGTTATCCAGACGGGATTTGGTTAGATAATCTGGTCGCTACAATAACCGCTGTTGGTTGGAAAAAGGTGAACTTGCCAGACAATGTTGCGCTGACGGCAGGAAACATCTATCACATCGTCGTCAATAAAATTACGGGGACGGCTCTGCTCAGCCTCGGTGGTTTGAACACGCTCACTGGGATAATTCCGTTCGACGGGCGCGTGGACGACAACGCCAACACGCTCTATTATAACGGAACATGGACGGTGAAGAATTATGACCCAATTTACGTCCTCGATTACACGGACGGCACTTATCGAGGCCAGCCCTACGCCGAGTTGAATGGTTATACAATCTATTTAACGGAAGCAGAAGGCGAGCGGTTCACGATAGGCGAGAACAAGCTGCTCACGAAGGTTGGCGTCTGGATGAAGAAGGTCGGCACGCCCGCCGATAGCCTCTACATCGTCCTCTACGACAACACGAGCGGGGAAAACGAGTTCGTTCTTACAGCCACTTCGGACGAGTTCTCGACATCCTATGCGTGGGTCACGAAGGAGGTCTCCCCAGCAGTCCAACTCGTCGCAGGGCACACCTACTACCTTTACTACAAATCTCCCGGCTCGTTGAACTCTTCCAACTGTTATAATGACTATGAGGTGTGGACGTCTGCTACAAATCCATATTTTGGTTTAACATACTATGGAGACAATTCAATTCTTATTTATAGCACTGACGGAGGCGTAACTTGGAGCGGAACAGAATACAACTATTATGATATTGCGTTCTATGTGGAGCTTGGCACCTACTACAACAACGCATACATCGAGTCGTCAATCTTCGATGCTGGAGGAACCGCAAATTGGGAGAACGTCAGCTGGAGCGACAACACGCCGACGGGGACATCAATAATCGTGAGAGTTAGGAGTGGCAACACCGAAAATTCATACGATGGGAGTTGGAGCGATTGGTGCCAGCACGACAACAACACAGAGAACGCTTCCCTACCGAACAACCGCTACGCTCAATACCGCATCGAGCTATCGGCGAGCGACAACTCCCAAACACCAGTGCTATATGATATATTACTGGACTATATCCTTCCACCAACACAGCCGACGCTCGTCTCGCCAGCGGACGGGACGTTCACGAACGATAACACGCCCACTTTTGTTTGGAACATCGGCACAGGTGCGGACAACCACCGCTTGCTCGTCGACAACGACAGCGACTTCAGCTCCCCCGAGGAGAACCAGTTACTCGGCGCAGATAACAACAGCTACACCCCGTCGACGGCGTTGCCTGCTGAGAACTACTCGTGGAAGGTGATCGCGATAAATACAGCGGGGGAGAACGCTTCATCCGTCTGGACTTTTGCAATAGACATAACCGCCCCGGATCAGGTGACGCTGGTCTCGCCGTCGGCCGGTGAGAACACGAACGATGCGACCCCTGATTTCTCTTGGGATGCTGTCACGGATAATTCTGTTACTTACGAGTTGCAGGTTGATGATAATCAGGACTTCTCCACCCCGGTCTATAATAAAATCGGCATCTCCGGAACGACTCACACCTCTGAAAACACTCTCACTTCTGGCACGTACTACTGGCGCGTCCGCGCCAAAGACGCTGCAAACAATTACGGGCAGTGGTCTGACAACAGGCAACTCACGATAGATACTATTGCACCTTCTGCGCCGACTATAACTTCACCAAACGACGGCGAGAACACCTCTGACAGCACGCCGACGATTACTTGGAATGCTGTCAGTGAGAATTCGCTACCAGTTCTTTACCAAGTCGTCATCGATAATGACTCGGACTTCTCTTCGCCCGAGAATGACTCGGACTGGATTAACGCTGCGAGCTACACGCCGGGCGCCCTAATTGATAACTTATACTATTTGAGAGTTCGTGCGATTGATAACGCCGGCAACGTTGGCGAGAATTCTCAACGCACTTTCCGGGTCGATACTCTTGCGCCTGTGATGCCAACGATCACAGCTCCCGCCGACGGCGAGAACACAAATGATAACACACCGACAATTACATGGAACGCTATAAGCGAGAACTCCCTCCCTGTACTCTATCAGGTCATAATCGATAATGACTCGGACTTTTCTTCATCAGAGAATGATTCAGGGTGGATCAGTGCCACGAATTATACACCTGGCAACCTGCTCGATAACTTGTACTATCTTAGGGTTCGCGCGATGGATAACGCGGGTAACGTTGGCGAGAACTCCCAACGTACTTTCAGGGTCGACACTCTAGCGCCCTCTGCCCCGACCATTACTGCTCCTGTTGACAACGAGAATATCTCTGACAACACGCCGACGGTCACGTGGAGCGCTGTGAGCGAGAATTCTCTGCTTGTGCTTTATCAAGTTATCATTGATAATGACTCAAACTTCTCTTCGGCAGAGAATGACTCAGGCTGGATTAGCGCCATCACGTACACGCCTGGCGCTCTTCCTGATAACCTCTATTACCTTAGAGTTCATGCGATGGATAACGCAGGCAATGTTGGCGAGAATTCTCAGATTACTTTCAGGGTTGACACTTTGGCGCCAGTTGCTCCGACTATAACTTTCCCTGCAGTTGGCGAAAACACGTCTGATAACACGCCAACGATTACTTGGAACGCCGTGAACGATAACTCCACTCCTGTGCTTTACCAAGTCGTCATCGATAATAACTCTGATTTCTCTTCATCGGAGAATGATTCTGACTGGATAAGCGCTACGAACTATACGTCTGGTGCTCTTCTTGACAACTCCTACTACCTACGAGTTCGCGCGATGGATAATGCTGGTAACATCGGTGAGAACTCTCAGCTGACTTTCAGGGTTGACACTCTAGCTCCAGCCGCACCAACCATAACATATCCCGCCGCCGGCGAGAACACTTCAGATAACACGCCGGCGATCACGTGGAATGCCGTCAGCGATAATTCTCTCCCTGTGCTCTACCAGGTCGTCATCGATAATGATTCGGACTTCTCTTCGCCTGAGAACGATTCGGGCTGGATCTCGGGCACGAGTTACACTCCAGGCACACTCCAAGATAACTTTTACTACCTGCGAGTTGGAGCAAAGGACAACGCTGGCAACGTGGGAGAAAATGCTCAGCTGATCTTTAGAGTAGACACAATCATGCCTGCAGCTCCAACCCTCCACATCCCTGAGAACAACTTCACCGTGGCCACGGCCACACCGACCTTCGGCTGGGAAAACATCATCGACAACTCGGGAGTCACCTACCGTCTCGTCATCGACAATGACAACGACTACTCCTCGCCGATTTATAATAAAAGCGGCATCACCGAGAATCAACACACGATCGAGAATTCCCTCACTAATGCAACTTACTATTGGCGAGCACGCGCGGTGGATGGAGCTACAAATGTAGGTGATTGGTCGGACAACTTCAAGTTGATAATCCAAATTGCGACCCCATCACCCCCAGTTCCACCTTCGCCAACTCCACCTCCTGTGTCAAGCTTCAGGCTCGCGGTTGCCCCGGAGAGCGGTTCCGTACAGCAGGGCAGCTCGACGACAGCGACGGTCAGCCTAACTGCACTTGAGGGTTACAGCAGCGTCGTCACGCCAAGCGCCAGCCAGCCCTCGGGCATCTTGGTCAGCTTCTCGCCCTCGAGTGGAGTGCCGGACTTCAGCTCGACCATGACGGTTATAGTCAGCTCAGCGCCAGTGGGCAGTCATTGGATATATCTTCAGGCTGTCGGAGCGGATGGCACGCGGCAGAGCGTCGGCTATTCGCTGTCGGTCACAGCTGCGTGGGAGAACATTGAAGTGATCGAGGCAGGCGAGAACGGGGATTTCGATTTTGGTGACTATTTACCTGTGAGCAGGATTAGGATAAGTGCGGTCCGAAGGATTGAAAATGTGGCGGTTTCTGTCGAAGTGCTCCCAGACAGGCCAACCGACGCGCCGCAGCTGACTTTGCGTGCGTACTTCTACCTAAACATCACAACGACCGCCAGCGAGAACGACATCGGAGGGGTAATAATTAGTTTCAAAGTGCTCAAGTCTTGGGTCGAGCAGAATAACATCGACGAGAGCACGATCAAGCTGTTAAAATTGAACGGCGTGTGGCATGAGCTGCCGACGCGAGCGACTGGAGAGGACGCGAGCTATCTGTACTTTGAAGCGACTGGAACAGAATTTTTATTGTTCGCGATCGCTGGAGAACAACGTGCCGTGCTTCCTCCTCCACTTGTCCTGCTTCCCCCATTTGCGCTGCTGATCTCCAGCGCATTGATATCGTTGGGCGGACTGGGCGGCGGCATGGCATTCTACTGGCGATATTTCCGCTCGATAACGCCAAGGATATCCTTAAAACGCTTGAGGCAGATTCGCCCGTTCATTCTCGGGCGCTTTAAACTCCCAGTAATCATGCCCGCTGTGTCCATCGCCCAATTGGCACCTGTATCGATAACGCCCGCGCCTGCTGCACCGGTCGGGTCGTTCAAACCAGTGCCCATCACTACGCCCACCCCAGTCGTGCGCAAAAAAGTGGAGCTGCGTGCGATGGAATCGACGGAGGTCTTGGGACGTTTAAAGCGTCTTCCGGGGCATGTTGAACCAGGTTTCCCCCTCCAACGATTGAGGCAGAAGATGTTGGAATATTTTGAACCGACTGATACGATCGATTACCTCAAAAAAGCGACGGGGCCAATTGAGCCGTTCATATCGCTAGGGAGCCTAAAACTTGCTAAAAGAGCCATATTGCCGACCACCCCTCCAGAACCCTTGAAACAGAGGGTTAGACACCTCAAACCGCGTGTTTCAATTGCCAGATTGATGCGGATGGAGTGGGGGAAACAATTTCCAAGAGTTCCCACCAAACCAGTCGTTGAACACGTCGAACCCGGCATCTCCCTAGAGGCCTTGAATAAAATAATGAAGGTAGAGGAGCAATAGGCGGCAGCGCTCCCGAAAAAAAGGCTTTTAAAAGCTGTCGAGAGCATTGATTTTTAGATGAGCACATAAATAGGAAATTGGGGATGGGTTAATAATCAGGCGTAGGAGAGGGCGTATAATTGGGATTTTCTCCGCCAAGGGAGGCGTAGGCAAAACAACAACTGCAGTGAATGTTGGCACGGCTTTAGCTCAGAAGCTTAAGAATCGTGTGATAGTTGTCGAAACAAACATGACTGCGTCCAATCTCGGCTTGTACCTAGGTATCCTTGATTCACCTGTGGTTATCCAAGATGTAGTATTAGGGAAACAAAAGATTGAGGACGCGATATGCACTACCGACTATGGGATTCACGTCATCCCAGGCTCGCCAGCATTCGTAGGAGAACTGGGCTCGATCGACGTTAGGGGGATCTTAGACCAGTTACGCAAAAAATATGACGTGATTTTGCTCGATTCGGCCCCTGGTTTTGGGCCCGAGGTATACGCCTCGATGAGGGCGTGCGACGAACTCGTGATCGTCTGCCAGCCGCAAGTGCCGGCGATCGCAGGAACGCTTCAGACTTTTCGAGCGGCTAGCTATCAAAAACTTCCAATAATTGGCACGGTCATAAATAGGGTGACGGGCAAGCGCTATGAGATACCGATCGCCCATATAAAGAAGATCCTAAACTGGCCGGTGATAGGAGTGGTGCCGGAGGATGACATGGTTCCGGAGAGCACGACTCGCGCTATCCCGTTGGTCATATACAGTCAAAACTCTCCAGCCGCAGTAGAGTTCAGGAAGATAGCGCAGGCCCTTTTAACTCACATTAGAGCTCGCCGCAGGGTGGCTCCGCGTCGCAGGCGAAAGACAAGGAGAAAGATAAAGAGCAGGAAACGGGCTTGATTTATTTCTGTTTTTTGTGATTTTTTTGAATAAATGGAAAACGTGAAGGGCGCCATTAGTTAGCCGTGAAAACCGCCATGATTTTAACATTGTGCGTATCCTTTACTTTGGGGTCGTGGGGTAGCCTGGTCTATCCTACTGGCTTTGGGTCGCATCGCGCAAAAAAGCCAGTGACCCGAGTTCAAATCTCGGCGACCCCACCATTAAAAGTTTTAAAAAACTGTCGGCATACAAATTATTCTTTGCCCGCGCGTTTCTTGCGTAGCGCGTAAAACATGATGATGCACGGCAAAACAAAAAGTGCCGCTAGCAAAGCATAGGTGATCACGATCGCGGTTAGACCTCCAAACCTGCCTAGCGCTGGCATCCTCGAAAGCGCCAACACGATGAAAACTCCGACCGTCGTAGCCATCGCCGCTAAAATGGCCGTGCCAGTGTTCATCACAGTCGTCCTTATTGCTTCTTGTGGCGGCCGGCCGTGGGTCTTCCACTCCTCTCTGAATCGATAGACCATCTGAATGCTGTAGTCTATCCCAGAGCCTACGATGAGCGCTGATATGCTCATGGCAAAGACATCGAGCGACCAACCTAGGAGCCGCAGAGTTCCGAGTTCAAGGGCCAATACCAAAGCCACGGGCAAAATACACATGGCGCCCATTATCGGGGACTTGAAAATTATAATTAAAACGACGAGGCAGAGGACCATCGCCACCAAAGTCGTTTTCAACATTCCTGAGGTGATACTTCCTAAGATATCGGCCATGATGGCTGGCTCACCTCCGACCGCCGGATCCCCGTTCGTGGTGAGGTCAAGAGATGCGCTGGTGTAACTCGGAACATGGGCCCTAACAATTTTAGTTGCCTGCTCCATATCCTTGTCAGTCGTTGCGTTCACGTTGAAGAGTATTACGGCTTTACTATTGTCTTCTAACAAGAGCATGCTCATGTACGTCCGAGTATCCGGCGAGGTTCTCAAATTTTCGACTATGGCTAAAATTTTCGACTCTGTCAGCGAAAGCACATTTTCTCCTGCGCGAGCAAAGACCAAGTCCGCCAAGCTAAGTGAGCTCGTGATAAGCTGGTGCTGAGGGTTGTTTACATCGGATAGAACGGCGTTTTCAAATAGATACATGTCACCCAGCCCGCCGATGTTCAAGAATTGTCCTTTCGCCAAAACAAAGAGTTGGGACTGTCCACCGAATAGTTTTTCTATTTCGTTTTGCGTCGCTATGGATTCTACATCAGAAGGTAAGAATGTTTCAAACGACATCGTCGTGCTAATTCCGAATGCGGAAACTACACATAGCACCGCTACGCCGGCTACTATGAGAACTACAATTTTTCTGTGGCGTTCGGCACCCGTCGCGGCGCTTGACAGAGCCATGTCTAATCTTTTTCCTCTTTTAGCGGCAACCGCTTTCACTTTTCCTGTTTTTCCCCTATCTCTCAGGATGATTATGGACGGCAACATGGTGGTTGCGAGAACGAATGTGGAGAAGATCCCCAACCCAGCGAGAATGCCGAGGGTCTGTATTGGGGGGAGATCAGAAATCGAAAACGAGGCGAAACCAATCACAGTCGTTATCATGCACATGAGAATAGCTATGCCGATTGTGCTAACTGAAATCACAGCGGCTTTTTCCGCACGCAATCCCTTGCCGCGCTCTTCGTAGTAGCGAGATAAGATGTATATTGAGTAGGCGACTCCCATGCCCAAGAGGAGTGGTATTAGGGCCACGTGAACCATTGTGAAGTCCATTCCAAGGTGCCCCATCGCGCCGATTGCCCACAAGCTTCCCAATCCGATCACGATTAAGCACAAGAGGATGTCTGAAAATCGTCTAAATGTCAGGAATAAGATTACTATTACGAGGATCGCGGCGACTGGAATCAGGATACTGTTGTCCCGGTTCATCATCGCCATGATGTCGCTGTAGCTGGAGTATGTGCCTCCGACGCTCGCTGTCAAGTTGGTGTAGGTGCGTTTGAAATCGTCGACGTGCGCTCTGAGGATCGTTGTTTTGTCTATGAGTTCGGATCTAGAGAGTTTCGTGTTGGGATAAACATAAATCACGGTGGCTTTCCTATCCGCAGTCAAAAGTTTGTTTATCTCTCCAGCGGTTTGAGGATTCGACGAAAGATTTTCCAAAATTGTTCCAACACTAACCTCAAGTATATTGTCTGGGAGCAATTCACAGTTCGGAATATATTGGAGGATAGAATCGGGATACATCAAAACGTCTGTGATGTAATTATCGAGTTGTGGGTCGGACTGCAGGGTGTTTTCTAGCGCGAGCATAGCTTTGATGACATCTGCTTTAGTAACGTTGTCAGCCTTGAGCAGGATCATCTCGCTCGAGGTTGCGCCAAATTGGTTTTCCAGCTCGAGTGTTGTCTTGACGGATGGATAGCTCTCTGGAAGGAAATTCTTAAAGTCAGTGTTCATCGACACTTTCGTGACGCCGTACGCCATGAAACACGTGACGAGTACTGCAACTAGGATAATTGTGCGCGGTCTTCGTTCACACGCTCTCGCGATTTTGTCCATCATCCAAGTCGACCTCACGCTCAAGATTTTGTTTGGGTATTCTATCGTGGTTTAATATAAATCCATCAGTAAAGTATCTAGGGAGTTGGTATGGCGGGATATAAAGTTGCGCTAATCGGGTGTGGCACGATTGGGACAATGATAGCGAAAGCTATAGACGCAGGCGAGGCTGGCAAAGTGGAGTTAGCGTGGATTTTCGATGTCCGATCTGAAAGTTGCGAGTCGCTTGCCAAGAAGTTGCGTTCCAAACCGAAATTAGCCAAAAACGTCGAGGAAATTTTGGCGGACAAATCTATAGATATAGTCGTCGAGGCAGCTTCCCAAGCGGCCGTTGCCCAGTACGCGCTCGATGTTCTCGGATCCAAGAAAGATTTAATGATAATGAGTGTTGGAGCCCTCGGAGATGAAAAATTGCTCGAGAATATAAAGAAAGAAGCGGAAAGAGCTGGAAAGAAAGTTCACGTGCCATCGGGTGCGATATTGGGCATAGATGGTATCAAAGCTGCGAAGATAGCCGGAATAGAAGAGGCGACGTTAACAACGCGCAAACCTGCAAAGACTTTGGCGTTGAGTGGATATGTTCGTGAACGTGGAATTGACTTGACTAAGATAAAGAAACCCGCAGTTGTGTTTGAAGGTCCTGCGCGAGAAGCCGTTAAAGCTTTTCCAGAGAGCGTCAATGTCGCAGCGACTCTCAGCTTGGCGGGCATCGGGTTCGATAAAACAAAGGTACGGATTGTCGCAGATCCATCGCTCGACCGCAACGTGCATGAAATTCGAGTGCGTGGTAAGGCGGGTGAATTCATAACTGAAGCCAAGAATGTACCGTCGCCAGACAATCCACGCACGAGCTACCTCGCGGCGCTTTCAGCGATTCGCACGCTTCGCAATCTTACGGAAAATGTCAAAATCGGAACATAATCTAT
>JBGPSS010000028.1:0-9800 GCA_041490225.1 Hadesarchaea archaeon | reverse complement strand
TCTCCAAACTGTTTCTGCGCGTCCTTCACAACCCGGCATAATGCAATCTGGTAGGCCTTGCCTCCCACGTCACCAAACCATTCTCCAAACTCAAACATCGTCAGGTAATACCCGTTGGGAAGATCGTGCCGGAGGAGTTCCTTGTACACGTACTCGGGCACGTCCGCCCGTTTCTGGGATATCCACATCTTTCCAAAAATCTCAATCGCTTTTTCACTCATGAAATAACCTCTCTTCCGCCATTCCTTTCTTGTGTCCAACATTGTAACCTGCCATGAACGCCTTGAAGCAATTTCCGCACGTGGGAATTGATTTTCCATCCGCGAGAACAACCACACTTGGATTGCATGGTTTCCTGCAGAAAGGGCATTTCTTTTTCGCGAAAGCTTCTTCCATCTTCTTGTTCAGGCTCGCCACTTCTTCAGGAGTAAATTGCATCATTTTATTCACCTATGAAGCTACGCACGAGGGCTATGTCCTCCGGCGTCATTTTCACCTTTTCCTTCGCATCGTCAGGCACGTCCTTCATAGCGTGGTACAAAACTTTCACAGCATCCGTGACCCTGTTCCAGTCCGTGGGCTTGTCAGACACGATCACGAATACTTCAGACCCACTGTCGTACAGGTCAAAAAAGTTCCGCTCCACGCTCCCGCGATTCGACTTCATGCGCAGGTTAATTTTCAGGTATTGCCCGTCCGTCCCGTAGGTGTACTTATCCACTTTTGCCTTTGTCGCTATCACTGTCATGTACTGTCTTCTCCACGTATTTGTCCGGGATTCCGACCAGAACGGATATTCTCACCATTTGTCCGCAAATGTCGCACGCGCAAGACCCGCGCCCGAGGCAAGTCAGGCACGCGCTGACCAGTCCCATCCGTGCCAAGGTCGGCGTCGGGATTTTCACCTTCACGTTCATTAGTATATAATAGGGGCGAAAGTATATAAAGCTTTCTCCTATGAGTCAGCCCGAGTCTGGCCGAGAAACGGAGCCAACTCTAAAGAAACGTAAAACGGATGAATTATTCTCCCCACAACTTTGTCAGTTCTTTAAGCTGGAAGGCGTTCCGAGGGCGGGTTCCGTGCTTTTTGGGGGGACGACATAGCTATAGTAAACAATGCCTAGCCCCCCAGCGGCCGGCCGAGGTCGTCGGAAATTGATTTTAGAGAAAGTCAGCTATTGCCCGGAGAAATTTTCCTCGATTGGCCATTGTCTGGAATATGCCCAATTGAGGAATGTGGGAGAATTAGGATATAATATATCTCGACGGCCATTTCGCCTATCCGAAAGGGCGTCGGAAACATTAGGGGGGAAATTATATGGAGAGGATGGATTTTGGGAGGACATCATCTCTCACCAGGAGGACCATCTTGCGATCGTCTTCAGCTTCCCGGAGATTTCTGACGATGTGGTAGCCGGCGGTTTCCTCGCAAGCCTGGCGTGGACCTTCCACGTTGGTGTCGTCAACGATGATATATTTTGCCCCACACCGGACAGCATTCAAGATGTCCGCCTTTGAATGGGAGTATGCATGGAAACCGTCAACGAAAACCAGGTCGACAAAACCGCTGAACTGCGTGAACGTTATCTGCGAGTCGCCGAGGTAAAAATGCACTTTGAGGGGGGTTTCCATCTCGAGGATGCCGGCGGCCGTGGCGGATATGGGCTTTATGTCGAACGTGTACAGAACAGTTCCGCGCCTGACGAAATGGGAGATCAAGAAGCCAAACATTCCCTTGTTGGTCCCAGTTTCAACAATCACTCCAGGACGAACGAGGTCGAGTATTTTCAAGATAAATGTCGTCTGCGCGATACTCACTTGCTCGGATACAACGTCCAGGGTATTTCCTTCCCCGTCGTTAAAGAGTGCGGCTAGTTTCTGGAACGTTGGATCTTGGTGGAAAAACCGCAGGACCTGCCTGATTTGGTTGTCATCGTATGGATACTTTTTTTCAGGGTTTGCGCAGTTTCCCCACTTCTCGGAAAACAAACTGTCAACGTAGCCCTGAATGTGTCGGACATCCCACTCGTAGAAAGGATCCGTGTGGATAGTTGCACTTGGTAGTTGGTGCTTCACGTAAGCGCCGAACTCGGTTCCAATGCATTCAAATCCTGCCCGCTTGATGCGGGTATAATAGTCGACATCGGAGAAGTAGTGTGGAAAGTTGGTATCCCACTCGCCGACAATTTTCACGGCGGTGGTGTTGAATGCGGCGAGGATGTCGTAGAAAGTGAAGATGGCTCCCCAGTTGCTTGGACATTTCTCCACGTAGTCGATGAACTCTTTCAGGTGGCTTTCCACCTTCCCGTCGGAGTGCATGTAGAGGTAATATTTTTCTTTCCGAACGATTGCCAGTCTTCGGAGCCAGTTCTGGGATTGGGTAAAAGATAGCGGGACGGTTGGAGTAAATACGAAAGTGACTCCATCCACGCCTTCGTACAGGTCGTTGTTTTTCGAGTTGTCGAGCACGTAGATGTCGCACCGTTCTTTCACGCTGTTAATGGCTTCCTTGAAGAGCGGGAAGTTGTTGGTGTAAAACATGCCTAGCAAAGTCATAATATCACTGCGGTTTTTGCCAGATGAGAACCATCCAGTCGCGGTGCTCATCTGATTTTGGAAAACCATCGTTCTTCCGGCCGACAACTCCATACATCTTGAAGAAGTCGTGGGAGACCCGTTTCAAAGCAATATCCATCAACGGCATGTACTCGAGCTTGATGTCGTCAAAGCCGACCCTCATAGCTTGTTTGGTCCAGAACTCTTCCGGCCTAAGGAGGGTATGAGTGGGATCATCGCCTTTGTTCATGGTGGTGATGTTGAATGACAAGCCGCCGGGTTTTAGCATCCGGTAGACGTTCGCCAGAGCTTTCTGTGCCGCGATGGTGTCGTTCAAATGCTCGAGAACCATGTGGGAGTGAACCATGTGGAAGCTTTTCTCCGGAAAGTCACAATACTCGATGAGAGACAATTTAGCGTGGCTTTGCACGTATTCCGGGGCTCCCGCGATGTAGTTCTTGTCGATGCCGAGCGGGTTAAATCTTCCTCCCATGTCCGCGATGAGGTAAGAGAAAGGTTCGCAGAAAAATACTTCCGCACCGCGCTTGTGGATGGACCATCCTAGCGTCCCGCAACTGGAACCAAAGTCAAGCACCTTCTTGTCCTTGAATCCAAATACTAAATCCAACCATTCGGCGTAGTCCATCTGCCACGTCCCGATGTTCGTCAGGTCGTAATTCATCTTTTCCTTTTTCAAGTCGAAATACCACTTTCCGCTGTTGTTGACACTCATTCCGGAGCACCTTCAATCGACTGTTTCATTAGCGTGACGGTCCTTTCCCACGTGTACTTCTTGGCTTTCTGCACGGCGTTATTGCGCAACATCGTGTGGTCCTTCTCAAAAGCCAAACGCATGTTTGCTTGAAGACTCTCCGGAGTTGGGGTCTTCCACTTCATGTAGGGTTTGAACCACACGTATGGATAGCGACCAATCGGTTCCCAGTCACCTACATCTACAAGCAGGCTGTTCTGACTGGTCATAAAATCCAAGTAGCCGCTGTGGTTTGGAGCGATGACGAGCATTCCACACGCCATAGCTTCAAGCAACGGCTTGCCGAAACCTTCACCGTGAGTTGCCGTGACGAAGGCATTACACGCGGCGTAAAGGCGCGGGAGTTTGTCGTGGGGCAAATACTCCTTGAAGATGTAGATGTTTGGCTGGTCGTACTTTTTAATCATCTTCATCACCTCAAGTTCCAGGCAATCCATCTGCAGCGACCCCTTCAAGATGAGAGCCGCATCCTCGTCTTTCTTGAACTCCTTGCAGAACGCTTCCACCAGTCCGACCGTGTTCTTCCTGTCGGCCCACGTCTGGGCATTTGCAACCGCTAAAAATTTAAAGTTCTCGTTAACGTTCTCCATCGATAGAGGCTTGACGTTTGGACTGAAACAGTCCTCAACGCCGTGGGGAATTGTCGAAAACTTTCTCGCGATGTCTGGAAAACTACTATCAAATACGTGGCTGACGAATGTACTTGGAAGCCATATCCTATTTGCAAGAGAAAGAACCCACTCCCATTCCGGCGGGCACAGATCCAACTCGAATACGGTATAGATATATTGGTGTTCAGAATCTTCGTGAACCGGCGTGTCGTTGTATATGCGGGGAGTACCGTTAGGAACGCGCACGTCGCCATATTTCACCATCTCGTCACTATACCCGTCCGTTGAAACGAGCCTCACCTTAATTCCGAGTTTATCAAACGCCAGAACCAACTGATTGGTCGTGTCGGCATATCCGCCGAAATTGTTTGACGGTCCAATTATTACTACAGAGTCCATTCTACATGCCTCACGTTAATTGATTCAAAAACTTCTTGCCACTGTTTCCCAATGATCTCCGGGGAGAACTGGCTGAGTGCCCACTTGCGCATGGCAATTTTATCATGCAGGCCAAATTCCCTGTTCTTGTAATACATTTCCAAAGCATTTGCGGCGTCGTTGATATCTGGCCACGGGCGCAAGATTCCCCGCATCTCTTTCTTCACGCTGATCTTCACCCGGTAGCCGCGTTCTGCTAGGCCAGGACCTTTGCCGCCGACAAATTCGGGCATCGTGGAATAGTCCGTCCCAATATTTGGGAGGCCGCACAACATGGCCTCCACTCGCGGGAGACCGAATCCCTCCCCGGCATCGAGAGAATAGTACACGTCAGCCGAGTTATACATGGCATTCATCTGTTCCCTTGGAACGCCCATGTCGAACGTCACGTTGCTGAAAAAGACCTTGTTCCCGATGCCGAGAGCGTGGATTAATTCCATCACGGTATAACCCCACGCCGGGTCGTTTACATCCGCGTGCATTATGAGGAGGGTATCGTCCTTATGTCTGGCGAATTTTGCATACGCCGTCAGCATGTGGAAGATCATCTTGCGGAAGTTCGGGCGGCCAACGAAAAGAACGATGAACTTGTTCTGAGCAAAGGGAGAAGCCTTGAAATAGGCCTTGCGAGCTTCCCTGTCCGGTCTAAAGATGTTCCCATTCACCGGGAGGTAGATTCTCTTGCATTTGACGCCAGCATTTTCGATGACGGACTTGGAAAAGTCGGATTGAGTAATCGGGATGTTCATGTATCTGATGAGTTCCCTCTCTTGCGGGTGCAGAGTCTCGTTGTCCAACGGGAAGTATGCTATCCACGGGATGTCTTTCTTGGTTTGTGGAAACCAGTTTATCGTGTGGGTATCGCTCTGCGACCACAAACAGTCTGGATGAATTTCTTCAATCAACTGGGGAAGTCGTACCGGATAATTGGGGAAGTTTTCATTCCTCCCAGCGCCGCTCGCGTGAATGCAGAAGAACTCGTCAGGCTTCCCGCTGTCAAAATGCATGCGTAGGAAATTGCCAGATGGATAGTCCATCGCGCACAAATGCCACTCATGGTTCCTGGTCAGGTGCATTATGTCGCTGGTCGTGAGGGCGAAGCTCGTGACAGAGCGTGGACTATCAGCAACGCCAAGGATACGCATATTTATTCCTTCTTATCGCGGGGTTTGATTTGGACGAGAGGTTCATCGTTGTCGGTTTCATCTTCCAACTTCTTAGCTTCCGCTTCGGCGGCTTTCTTTTTAGCTTCGGTAATCATCTTTGCCAAGTCAGCAAAGTCGTTGTCCTTTTCGCGTTTAATTCCGCGCACTTGACAATACTCGATGAGGCTCTGCACGTCAACACCAACCTCTTCAAACTTGCCTTCATCGATCTTTTTCGTGATTGCCGCCCGCAGTTTCGAGTATGTGAGGTTGGTAATCTTAAAAGCTTCCTTCTGCTCTCCATACTTGAGCATGTAAGGCTCCAGAATCTTGACGAAGTAATTCGTGCCGATGTACTGGTTGAGAACGTTGGCAATCTCTTGGCCAGCACACCGAACGCAAAAACGCTTGAAGGTTCTCTTCTGCGCTTCGGTGACGGGATAAAAACGCGTGCCGCATGAACTGCACTGTACTTTTTGGAGTTGATTCATCATAATTTTATCTCCCTTAACGGGTCGTGGTATTCTATGTGGTAAATTCCTCTCTTGCTGTTTATCCGCATCACTATACCATTTCTCAACAGATAGTGGCGGACGTTGGCTGGTATCTCCTTGATCGTCGGCTTGCCGAGGAACTCGAAAAGTTCGATGAACGGGATGTTGCGTCCCTCCGGGAAATCTTGGACGAACTTCTTCAAGTTCGTGAGCATTTCAGCGGCAACCATTTTCCAGGTTGCTCCGGCCAATGTGCCCTTTTTGTCGAAGATTCCTTTGTCCCGGAGTATTTTGACTCTCTCGTTGATTTTCCTCTGCAAGTCTTCGACGCTCATCGTACACCATAATAAGTATATAACGATAGACTATTAAAACTTTCCTAAGGTAACGTACTTTCTCAGCTTTTTGTCCCTCGCTATGGCCCCCGTGTCTATCAGGTGGTTGAATGCTTTCATTCTCATGGATGGAGTCCAGTTTTGCTTCAAATTGAGAATCTCGTCTTGTCTCATGGGGCGGTCCAAAAGTTCGACCATTTCATTAGCAAGTACGATATGTTGCGGAAGATTGTCCAGTTTCATTGCATGCTTGACCATCTCCCCATATTCGACATAATTATCAAATCCTAGCTCGAGGCTGGTCAAAATGTAGATTTCCATCGGTTCCCGCTCCCTTTCCCCCACGCTCTTAATATTCTGCCGGAGTCTCCCGATTCCTTGCAGTATTTCTTCCTTGATGAGAACGTCTCGCCAGATTTCTTCCTGTACTCCGGAGAGATTCTGGAACGATCGCAATTGTTCGACCGGAGGGGAGGGCATCATCGCGATGATTACGGTGTCGCAGGACTGCATGAACGAGTTCTGTCCCTTGAGTCCGTAAAAGTTGGCAAACCGGTAGTTCGTCACCCCGACCTGCGCGAGGTATTCCGTGATGATATTTTGTATGGCCTTCGTGCAGACGATGAGGACGTTGTTCTCCTTGTTCACGCAAATCGACCTGATGAGTGGAAGTAACCTCTTCCTTGCCGTGGACTGCATCTTGCCGTGCCACTTCCAACTGGACAGCGGATATCTTCCAGATGATAATTGATAGATGTTCTCAAGCTTGAACGTCAACTCCACGTGCTGTACTTCCCTCCCAAACATAAAACGGGTCAAGTCCCAGTTCAGCGACCCGTCCAAATAGATGATTGGCAAGTGGATGTTGAGTAGCGCGCTGTGGTCGAAATAGTTGAACGACAAGTACCTCCGGTTATTCGCTTCATCGTCCACGATGAAGATCATGTCGCGCATGTTTGCCCTGCCTGGCGAAGAGAAGATATTGCAGAGAACTTCCACGATATCGATAGGAATGGAAAGGATGTGATGGTTTATGTATTCGATGAGGACATGCTTCTTCCACTCGCCTGAAAAATGTCTCAACCTCAGGTTGGTATTGTATAGATTGAGCATTGCCGTGTAGTCCAAGTCCTTTCTCCTGTATCCGTCCACCAGCAGGTCTATGAGCAAACTAAAGAAGTCCCGCTCCCTGCAGTCTGGAAACGTGTTTATTACCCGCTGCAATTCTGCCAATTGCGCTTCCGATGCTGCCTTCTGTACCAAGAGATACTGCAGCGGGTTCTCGTCAACGACCACACAATCAAAATAGTCTCCACACTTGTCCAAATAGTCCGGCAAAAGGAGAGGAATGTATGAATGAACCGAAGCCCAAGGTTGTGGGTTGGAATAGATTTTCCGTAAAACCTCGTAATGTTCGCAGTCCCCCCTATAATTGCAATTTTCGCAAAGGGGGGAAACGTCAAAATATGCTCCCGTCTGGAGCATGTTGCGAATTTCTGGGTTGACGCACGAGAGCGTCTTCCCCTTCAGGTGCAGCGTCCCGTAGTCGCTGATTTGGCTCATGGTAATATTTTCCGTGATGATCCTGTGCATCGGGGCGAGATATATCGAGTTGTATCTATGCCGGAAGAGCGTCTCGTATGCTACCGTTGTTTTCCCAACGCCAGGCGACCCCTTCACTCCTAACATCCTACCTTGCGGGTCTGCCATGTAGTCCTCGACAGCCAGTTCGATTGTCCGCCTATTTTCTTCGTTTGTTGGCATCAATAATCGCGTCCACGTTAATTGGTGTATTGTAAAAATCGAATATCGCTTGAGCTTTCACGGGTCCAACCTTGTCCACAACAGATAGGACCTCCACAGGCATCGAACTCATCACCCGGAGAGATGGAAAAAACCTAAATAAATTATAAGAAATAATTTCATCCACGCCCTTGACCGCGCACATTGCTTGAATTTGTGGCGGTACCGAGTGATCCTTGCGGGAGATTAAATCCTTCTGCGGAACTCCCTTCCTATACTTGAACAGGAACTTCAGCATCGCCACCGTGGTATCGTAATCGAGCGTGTACAATATGTGAATGTTGTATGGGTCGTTCGACAGTTTGGCAAACGATGATAGAATGAAGTTCGTCTGGTCCCTGTTCTCCGACTTGCTTTGGTCCTTCTCCGGGTCTCCTTTATGTTCCCACAACAGGGTCTCCAACGACCCCTCGAAGATGAGATACTTCCTCCCCTGGAAGTCCTTGATCTTGTCCGCCTGGGAGAACAGGTGATTTTCCGTCGAGACGAGAGAACTCCAGTAATCTTTCTCCGACTTGCGTTCTATCCCAAAAATGAACTCCGAGTCCACGAAATCGAAAATGCGCTCCTCAAACTGTTCGCCCTTTTCATTCACGAACTTCATCCTAATCTGCACTTCTTGTGCGTTGAGGTCTGCCGTCTGGAATATCTTCCGTTTCAGTTCAGCGGGCTCGTTTGGATCTACTAAGAGAGACACGTTTATTCCTCCGTTGTTCCGACAGGTCCGCTTTCCTCCCGGATCTGGCGTTTTGCTTTAAAGAACAGTAAATTGGGGGTTTAGATTTCTTCCCCAAATGTTTTTCTCTTTGAAAATGTTCGGCCTTCATCTTGTGGATGCGCTTCTGCCTCTGGCGCTCGGTGTGCACGATCTCGTCAAAGGCGGTGTAAGTGGCAGTATTTCCGTCCATCAGCAGATCGCAAATTTCGGCGCAGGTGCTGGTTGTGCTGGATGAGTTGTAATTGATCGTGGGATAATACGTAATAAAGTCGAACGCGGAAACAAAATGTGGAGAGGGCATTAGAAGACCTCCTGGTCGCAACGGGTACAGTCGCCGTGGTAGGGGCAGACTTCGGGGTTGAATTTGTAGTCCCGGCGATAGATATGGTACACGGTGTCCTTCTGGCAGAGGAACCAGAATTTGTCGTCGGAGAGTATGCGCTTGAAGAGGGACATGCAGCGGTCGTACTCGGTCATCTTGAGCTTGTCTTTCAGAAAGGTAGCGACCACGTATCTCTGGTCGAAATGGATCTCCGGGTTGGAGAGAAGGGTGTTTATGAATTTACACAAATCTTCAGTACGGTAGCCGATGGGGGAGAGGATGTCGTTCACGTTGGCATATTCCTTGACCTCGCCCCGCTCGATAACCTTCATCTTCCGCTCGAGGCGGGCGTCAAAATCGGAGATGTCCCACGTCTTGTGGCCGTAGGTGTATGTGCCGTTGCCAAACCGTTGCACCTTCGCTTTCTCGCGCAATTCATCGATTGTGCAGTTGAAGATTTCGTCCTCCGTAACGGGGATGCAGAAGAGGCCACCGTGGGAATATTTCTTCTCGCCTGGGTGGATGGGATTTTCGATAGAATGCATGTGCATCGTGTTCTCGACGCGCTGCATCTGGGTTTTGTTGAGCTTGATCATTTGTTCATCC
>JBGPSS010000027.1:0-10007 GCA_041490225.1 Hadesarchaea archaeon | reverse complement strand
TGATATCCATCTTCTTCGCGATGCGCATCCAGAATTTTGGGCGTACTCTATTGATGTAATACGGTCTTTTGACGATGAGCGTGCCAACAACGTAGCCGAGCAGACCACCAGCCAACACTATTTTTAGAATTTCGAACCAGATCAAGAAATCACGATGTCATTTTTCTTGCCATTTTTTCATAGCGCTCTTCCGATTGAACCTTTGACTTGAGCGCCCACATCATCTGGCCGCCCATCTGCTTTCCCTCGATTTTCCTTTCGCCCATCAACCTGAAGAGCTCAGGGCGCACGCGGTGGAGCTCGACGCCCGCCTTTGCAGCTATGTCGCCGGCGCTCATCGGTTCGCCGCTCGCCTTCAGCGCTTCGAGGATCTTGTCCCTGATCACTATTTCGCCCCCAGCTTCTCAAGCGCCTCGAGAATGGATTTCATCAGCACAAGAATTCCAGAAATTTTGTGTGGGTCCGTTTCATTCCGCAACTGTGCAGCCAATTCCTGCAGTTTTTCTGCGAGGATCTCTCGGACATCTCTGGCTGCCACGGGCTTTACCGCTTCAGCCTTCTGCACATCGGCGAAATTTTCTCCGCACACGGCACACGTTATCTTTCCGTCCTTCTCAAATAATGGGCCCCTGCACTTGGCGCAGTGCAGCGAAAGCATCTTCCCGCCGGATAAAAGGGCCTCTGCCATCTTTGTAACTTTGTCATCTTGCACCTTCAACCCCCCTAATTTTTATGAAGTTCGTTCCTTAATTAATTAGATTAACATGCTTGCGGGTGGAAACTATGGTGGACGCGAAACTTCGGCAGGTAGCAGATATAATGGCGCGCGTGGCAGAGGACACTTCCGTGCCGAGGAACATCCGCAGAGCTGCGAGCGAAGCTAGGGAAACTCTTTTCGATGAAAAAAAAGACGCAGGCGTCAGGGCCGCTTCGGCCGTGACCATTTTGGACGAGATAAGCAACGACCCAAACATGCCGATACATACGAGGACGACAATATGGAATGTCATCAGCATATTGGAACCGATTAGATAGGAGAATATCTTGCGCGACGAAAACTCTGCTATAGAATGGCTCGTGGTGACGCCAATCGACCATCTCTAAAGGTGATCAGTTGAAGCCCGATTTGAAGCCATTTGTTGAGGCATTGAAGAAAAAAGATGTCAAAAAAGCGAGGGAGTCGCTCGACGACATGGAGAAGAAGCTCAACTTGAAGGATGAATTTTGGCGTGGTTATCATCTATCGCTGCGTGGGATGGTCTCTGCCATAGAATCCGGCGACGAACTCTCATTGATCCTAAAAATGCTCAATGGAAAGATCTCCGAAGAAAATGTGCAAAAATTTATGAAGCAAATTCAAGAGCGGGTTTCACAAACTTTTAGACCGGAAGATGAACTCGGTTTCAATGCAGCTTGGGCGGATGCCCTTCAGCTATTTCAGAAAAGTTGATCACTCTATCGTCGCGTGGCGTACGCGCAGGTCTTCCTCTTTCTTGCCCAAGGCCGCCATCAGGCTAGAAATCACCGCATCTAAAAATATCAGTGCAGTTATCTCGAAAAGTGTCCCTAGGGGTGCGGCTGGGGCATATTCACCCTTCAACTCGCGATGCATGAAGTCGGTCGTGGATTCGGTTTTCTTCCTGCCTGGCAAGATGACGACGATATCCGATATTTTCGCTAGGGTAGACTGTGGATAGGATGTCACAGCAGCAAGTTTGGCGCCTATTTTTTTTGCTATTTTTGCCGCACTGACTATCAGGCTCGTCTCACCAGATCCGGAGACGGCAACAAGTATATCTTTACTGCGGAGGGCTGGCGTAATCGTCTCACCGACCACGTACGAATCAAAACCCAAATGCATCAAGCGCATCGCGAAAGCTTTTGCAACTATGCCCGAGCGTCCAGCGCCGACGATAAAGATTCTTTTAGATTTTATCAAAGCTTGGATAAATTCTTCAGCCTGCTTGGTGTCGAGACCATTCGAGATATTCAGTACTTCCTCGGAGATGTCCTTCATAGCACGTTGAACGTCTCGCATATTATTCAAAGTCTCCGTGTCTGGACGGTGGCCTGACGAAGGCGCGGTACTTGTCCACGCCCTCTAGCTCCATCACAACGCGCTTAGCGATCATCTTCTTGGCATCGGGCAGGCCCTTCACCCTCTTTTCCAGATCTTGAAAACTCTTGAAAGGGCCCTTCTTGCGCTCCTCTATGATTGCCCACATGAGCTTCTTACCTATGCCCGGCAGGAGCTCCAGCTGATGGAAGCGAGTGGTGATTGGAGGTGCTCGGTTGAAAAAATCCAGAAATCTGTCCGGACTTTCGTTTATCAACTTCTCGACCGCCGATGGCAACTCAGCTTTGGCTGCAGCTGACAGCTCAGTATAGCTCACGCGGTGCTTGACCCTGTCAACTTTATCGCGTTGCTCCTTCCCAATCGCCACGAGCTCGTGAGGGGTCAAAGTGACGTCCTCTTTTGGCACCACTTCTAGGAGGGTGAAGAATGTGTCGCCCAACACCTGCGCGAGCTGTTCCCGTAGGTGAATGGGTCTAGGGTCATCTGCCTTTCCCTGCGGCAAGAAATCAAGCACTATCCCTCTATCTTCATACTTTTTCATCAATTGTATCACCGCCGGCGATCTATCTAGATCACTCGCGATATTTCTTTATCAACTCGAGCACTTTCTCGATTTCTTTATCTTCTAGCCTAGTTCGCTCCTTTGCAAAAATGAGTTGGATATCTTCTTTTGTCTCTGGCATGAGGTCAACCAAAGTGACCACTTGGTGCTCGCGCAGGTTGCCGAGCTTGAGCAACTCCGCAGCAAGTTCCTTTGCCTTTTTCGTGGTCAGCTTCGAAAATTTCTGAGCATAGTCATAGGTGAGTCTCTGCGAGTATCCGAGTTCTCCCTCCTTCTTCTGCTTTTCTAGGACCTCAAGAGCCTCAGCTAGGGTGACTGGTTTTTCGGCCAAAGTTTTCTTCCCTATCATGCTGCCACCACCTTTAGGTGTTCCGGCCTAGAAATAATCTTTTTGATTGTTCCTCCGTCCCTAACTTCTACCACGTAGGCGCGCCCACGTCGTTCCGCCACGACGCCGACCCTGCCCTGATATCTACCGTGAGGTTGCCCCTTCATCGTGCTGGAATCTACCACTACCACAACTTTTGCTCCAAGTCTCAGATCTTGGATGACCCTATTCACATGTATGACGCCGTGCTCACGCACATGCTTCGTAAACTTCATACGCGTCGCGCTCCTGAAGCCCTTTGAACGATTTGTCATGAAAACCACCGAATAGGCTGACATCTCCCCTACAATCATAACATTCCAACATTTAAACTTTGGTAGCGGGAAGTCTCCTTTTGGGAGGGGAGGCGTCGATTACTTTCGGTGGCCTCTCTCTCTCCTAGAAAATTGCTTAAAAGAACTTGACTAAGCGGGTAGCGATCGTCTATGCAATTAACATATCGATATAGACTCTACCCGTCGCGGGTGCAGGAACAAAAACTCTTCGCAACGATTGACCAATGTAGGTGGCTCTATAACCACTTCTTGGAGAAATTAAATCAGAAGCCCGGCAAAATCCCACAACGCTACGAGCTTCAATCTACTTTGCCGAAGCTAAAGCGCGAGCACTCGGAGCTAAAATGTGTTTATTCGAAAGTCTTGCAGATGGTTCTTCATCAGCTCTACTCTAATCTCAGCGCCCTCGCCAAACTGAAGCGAAACGGCAGAAAAGTAGGCAAGCTCCGCTTCAAGGGGCGCGACTGGTTCAAGTCATTCACCTACAACCAGTCGGGCTTCAAAGTCATCGGGGGGTGCGGGAAGCGCAGGGAGTTGTGGCTATCGAAGATCGGCGCAATTCCAATAGTGTTGCACCGCGATCTGGACGGCGAAATCAAGCAGGTTCACATCAAGCGAGAGCATTCGGGCAGATGGTTCGCTTGCTTTAGTGTGGAATTCGAAGATACACCGATGGTTGATAAGATTTCAAAACCAGTCGGTATAGACCTCGGCATCGAGCATTACATCGCCGACACGAACGGAAATTTCGTCGAGCACCCCCCCCACACCACCACAAAATCTGAATGGAGGCTAAAGCAGGAGCAACGCAAACTTTCGAGAAAGAAACGCGGTTCAAAAAATCGAGCGAAGCATTGCATCAAGCTTGCGCGGGTGCATGAGCGAATCCGCAACCAGCGTCTGGACTTTCTCCACAAGCTTTCGCACCACTACGTCAACAACTACGACTTCATCGCTGTTGAGGATCTAGATGTGAAAAAGCTGATCGAGATGGCCTACAATAGCAAGAACCGTATGGATGCCGCTTGGGCCACCTTCCTCTGCATGCTCACCTACAAGGCTGCAAGAGCTGGTAGGTGGGTCATGAAAGTAGAACCTAGAGGAACAACAAACAGATGTTCGAAATGCGGCGAGATAGTTAAAAAACCACTTTGGGTGAGAATACATCATTGCCCCAAGTGTGGCTTGGCGCTTGACAGAGACTTGAACGCCGCGCGGAACATCCTTCAAGATGGACTAAAACAAGTAGGTTGGGAACCAGCCGAATTCACGCCTGTGGAGATCGGGCCTCTACTCACAAGAGCAAGCCCAGTCATCGAAACAGGAAGTCCCGTTTTTTAGAGCGGGATAGTTCACGGGGCTTTCCACCCTCAACCCTTCTTGATATCGTCGAAATCTTTGGGGCCACCTTTTGGCATCTGCTTGAGCATCTTCGCCAGCGGGCCCCCCTTGGGCATGCGCCCCTTCGCCATTGTCTTGATGAACTTGCGCATGAGCTCGTACTGCTTCAACAGCTCCTTGACATCCGCTTCAGAAGTGCCCGAGCCGCGCGCGACTCGCTTTATGCGCGACGAGTTCAGTATCTTGGGATCCTCCAGCTCCTGCGGCGTCATCGATTGCATGATCACCTTGAAGCGTTTCAGTTTCTCCTCGCCGATCCGCATCTGCTCGTCGGGCAGCGTCATCCCGACTCCCGGTATCATCTGCATTATCTTCTTGAGTGGCCCCATCTTGCCTATCATCTCGAGCTGCTCGTAGACATCGCGCAACGTGAGCTTGCCCGCGAGCATGGCCTTCATATCGGCCGGCTTGATTTCCTCGGCCTCGGCAGCATCCTGTATGCTCTTGAGGAGGGTCTCGATGTCGCCCATCCCAAGCAAGCGCGCGACGAAGCGTTCTGGCAGGAAAGGCTCAAGGTCGTCGATGTGCTCGCCGACGCCTATGAACTTGATTGGGGCACCGGTAGCCGTCACCGCAGAGAGGGCGCCTCCACCCTTCGCCGTGCCGTCGAGCTTGGTGACAAGGATCGAGCCGATGTCCGTGGCCGATTTGAAGGCAGCCGCCTGCTCCTTCGCCTGCTGCCCGAGGGTACCATCGATGACGAGCATCACCTCGTCCGGTTTTATCGACTTTGTGATCTGTTTCATCTCTTCCATCAGCGCCTCTTCCTTGCGATGCCTGCCGGCGGAATCTACGATGATGAGGTCGGGGCGGTCGCGCTTGAAGTGCTCCACGCCCTCCTTCGCCAACTTTATCGAATCTTTTGCTTTTGGATCACCGAATAACTTCACACCCACCTGCTCACTCAGCTGGCGGAGCTGCTCGTAAGCGCCTGGGCGGTATGCATCGGCGCAGACCACGCACACCTTGAACCCGCGCTTCTGGGAGTATGTGGCGAGCTTGGCGACTGAAGTAGTCTTCCCGCTCCCCTGAAGTCCGACCATCAGAAGTATCATTGTCTGCCCAGGCTTGATCTGGAACGGAGTTGGGCGCCCCATGAACGCCGAGAGTTCCTCATAGACTATTTTTATTACATGCTCCTTGCGCCCCATGCTCGGCGGCAGCTTCTCCTCGAGCGCACGTTTCTCTATCTGCTTCGTCAGCTCGAGGACCATCTGCACGTTGACGTCGGCCTGGAGCAACGCGCGCTGGATGTCACGAACGAGCTCCTTTATCGCCTGCTTGTCGATCGCCTTCGAGCGCGTCAGCTTCTGAAGCGCGCCATGCAGGGCCCTGCCTAACTTTTCAAGCACTATGCTAACACCACCCTAGGTTCAGCGGCCAAATAATAAATGGTTGTTCTCCCTCAAAGAATGAAGGTTTTAAACTATGATGTACTAAATTTGGTTGAGCGACATGTTTACAAGGTACGTTCGAGATCCAGTCCAAGGCTACATAGGCTTGACGGACATCGAGAAGCAGGTTATAGACACCCTGCCTGTCCAGAGGTTGCGCGGCATAAAACAGCTCTCCATAGGCTCGATGGCTTACCCTGGCGGGGACCACACGCGTTTCGCACACTCTCTGGGGGTGATGCACATCGCTGGTCAGATCGTGGAGCGCCTCCGCGCGAGCGTCACGATATCCGATGACGAGTGGCAGGCGGTGAGGCTAGCCGGCCTCCTCCACGACGTCGGGCACGGTCCGTTTTCCCACTCATCTGAAGAAATCTTGGTCAAGTATCGCGGCCTCAACCACGAGCAGCTGGGCAAGGAGGTCGTCGAAAAGAGCGAGCTGGCGGACGTCCTCAAGGGCTGTGGCTTTGAACCCAGGGAGATAATCGACCTCACATTTGGCACGGAGGTGAAGGGCAAGCGCTACCTCCACCAGATAACGGCGAGCCAAGTTGATGCCGATAAGCTAGATTTCCTCGTGAGGGATTCATACTACACGGGCGTCGAGTATGGCCGCATAGACATAAGCAGGCTGGTCCAGGCTATGGATGTCATCGGGGATGAAATAGCGATAGATCTGAAGGCCCTCTACGCGCTCGAGGCGTTCATGATTGCGCGCTACGAGATGTTCCTTGCCGTCTACTATCACCGCTCCGTCCGCGCCGCAGAGATAATGCTGCACAAGGCGATGGATTACACACACGACATCATCGGCCTGACCACATTCAAAAACATCGATGAGTTTCTGCGGATGGATGACGCGTACGTCCTGACAAAACTGCGGGAGTTGGATCCCGATGCGGTCGACCCAGAGAAACGTGGCCTCGTTGAAAAGGCAAAAAATTTGATGGCTAGACTCGATAGGCGCGACCTTCTGAAAGCAGTTTACCAAAGAGACGTCCACATACGCGACCCGTACGTCGCCAAACTGTTGAGCGACGAGGCCGTGCGACATCAAAAGGAAAAAGAGATTGCTGAGAAATCTGGTGTGGATCCAGAATTCATCGTTGTGGACGTACCTACACTTGACTCGATACCTTACTATCCCCGAGAAATAGATCCGATGGAAGTCCCTGTTTTTAAAGTGGGCAGCGATGGCAAGAAGGAACGCGTTGCCCTCTCAAGCCACTCCCGCTTGATCAACGTGCTAAAAGGTTACATCGACATAATCCGCGTCTACACGCTGCCTGAATACAGAAAGCAAGTCGAAGAAGCTGCTACGGAGGTTTTCAAGACCCTGCCGCTCGCAGCCCAAATCAGCATGTAGTAGCGCCGTATCTACATTGAGCAAGAAAACACATTGAATTAAATGCCAGTAATTTAGAAATAATACGGGTACCCTAGGGGAGCCGAACTATCGCGGTATGTGAGGTTGTCGGAGTTGAAAGAAATGCATCAATTACGTGGGTTCTTCAACATGAATGGCTTAACCGTGATCCCATGCGGAAGCTAAGGTGAGACGTATTCTTTGCCATCAATGGAACAGCTCCAGCACGCTTATTCAATCGCTGTGCCACAACTGAGGGTGTTCTGATGCGCCAAAAAAGATTATTGTCCGCCCTACTCGTCGCATGCCTTCTGGCGTCGCTCGTCCTTCCACTCCTGACGTTCACGGCACCGGCGGTCTCTGCATTTTCAGGTTCGGGGAGCGGCACATCGGGGGACCCCTACATCATCACCGATGTCAATCAGTTGCAGGAGATGAAGGACAACTTGACCGCTCACTACGCCCTCGGCAACGACATCGACGCCTCTACCACTCAAAATTGGGAGGATCCTGAAAATCCAGGAACTTATTTTGGGTTCGAGCCGATTGGAAATAATACAACACAATTTACTGGAAGCTTCAACGGTAGGGGACACAAGATAAGCAACCTGTATATCAATAGACCCACTACGACCTACATTGGGCTTTTCGGGTATATCGGGAGCGGGGGAATTGTAGAGAATGTTGGTCTAGAGAACGTGAGCATAGCCGGTAGTTTATCTGTAGGCGGTCTTGTTGGGCAAAGTTCTGGAACCGTGTCCAACTCCTACTCAACTGGCTCTATAAGTGGTATTGAAGATGTGGGCGGTCTTGTCGGGTATAATGAAGGAACCGTAACCGACTCTTATTCAACCAACTCTGTAAGCGGTAGTTTTGTTATTGGCGGTCTTATCGGATGTAGTCCTGGAACCGTATCCAACTCCTACTCAACTGGCTCTGTAAACGGCGTCTATTATATTGGCAGTCTCGTCGGAGTTAGTTCTGGAACTGTGACCAACTGTTATTCCACCGGCTCTGCAAGCGGTGATGTTTATGTTAGTGGTCTTGTCGGGTATAATTCTGGAACAGTAACCAACTCATATTCCACAGGGTCTGTAAGCGATGGTGAGGATGTAGGCGGTCTCATCGGGTATAGTGCAGGTGGACACACGACTAACTCCTTTTGGGACGTTGAAACATCTGGCATGGGAACCGACGGCTCAACCGATAATTCCGATGGTGGAACGGGCAAGTGCACGGAGAACATGAAAAATGCAAGAACTTTCACCGACAACGTCTGGAGCACAGGATTGACCGCTCCGTGGGACTTTGTAGGAAACCCATACTACGATGAAAACAACGAGAACATCTGGAACATTCATCCGCTGGTGAACGACGGGTATCCTTTCTTAGAATGGGCAATTCCGTCTCCAACGAAACCACAACTCGTATCGCCAGAGAACCAAACACACATAACTGACGATACTCCAACATTTTTATGGGAGAATGGAGAGCTTGCGGACAACCATCGCTTGTTCATGGACAATGACAACGACTTCTCATCACCCAAAGAAAATCGCATCGTGATGGACAACACATACACGATAGCAGGTGAAAACTCGTTGCCAGATAACATCTACTATTGGAAGGTTGTAGCGATAAACACGGCGGGGGAGAACGAGAGCGATGTGTGACAGTTCAGGGTCGACACTCTGGCGCCGACAATCACGGTCTTTTCGATCAACTCTGGAGCTACATATGCTTTCTCAATCTCAGTCACCCTAACTATCGCAGCCAGCGACGGGGGCTCTGGTGTTGAGAACATGCGCTTCAGCACCGATGGCGTCGATTGGAGCGCGTGGGAAGCGTTCGCCTCGACCAAATCGTACACGCTATCGTCGGGTGACGGTACAAAGACAGCGTACATCAAAACCAAAGATGCAGCAGGCAACGAGTCCACGGTAGCGAGTGCTTCTATTATTTTGCTCACCCCGGCGAATAACGCAGTCATAGATTCGGGATCCATCACCTTACCATCAGGAGAAATAAGTATCATCACAGTGGTGGCCAATTCTGGAGGCATCGCTATCATCACCCCACTCAGCGTGGTAGCGACACCCGCTCCATCGAGCTACACGGTTTTTGGCTATGTGGATATATTTGCTACAACAACAGGGGGTGGCACCGTAACTTTTAGCATAAGCGAGTCTTGGCTCGCGAACAATGGGATCAATCGAGTAGTCCTGCTGCGGTACGTGAATGGAAGCTGGCAAGAGCTATCTACAAGTTATATCGAGAGCAGTGGCGGGTATCGCCACTACTCGGCGGCGGCCACAGGTTTCTCGATTTTTACGATTGCGGGAGTTGCTAAAGAGACACCAACGCCTACGGCACCGCAGGAACCTACAGATCAGCTATCCCTGCTTATCATCATTGCAAGCATTGGATTGATAGGCGTTCTCCTGATGATACTGATCGCCCCGATGGTGAAGAAAACTAAAGGCGGAAAAAAAGGTCGTTACATGGGATGTGAAACTTTATTACAGCACAGCTTTAATATTTTTT
>JBGPSS010000026.1:0-10227 GCA_041490225.1 Hadesarchaea archaeon | reverse complement strand
AGTCATGAGGTCCCGGCCGGTCTCTATGTCAATCAAACCGGATAGCTTTGAGTTTTCCTGCAGAACGTTGGTTGGGGGCCGCTCCAATCCCGCAATCTTCATCAACTTGGCTATAACTTCTCCAAAGACTGCCTCGTAAGCCGACGTCGTCCCTTGAGATATCCATGCGAGGCGCTCCATACCATAGCCCGTGTCGACAATGTTCAGCGGGAGCGGCGCATACTTCCCATTTTCCTTCGCGTAACGCATGAAGACGAGCGTCGCAAGCTCCAAGCCATGAACGTTGACCTCGAAGTCCTCGCCAGCATTTCCACCGCCCTCCCAAAAATCTTGAATGTATGTGATTTCCTCCGGCTTGATGCCCAGCTCGCGAGTCAAAAATTCGTGGCAGAGCGCGACTGTTTCATCGTTCCAATAGACGTGCTTCTTGCGAGAGTTGAAGGCGTGGTGGCCTCCCATGAAGAACAGTGTAAAGTGCCTGCCAGAACGGCCGACATTGTCGACATCGTTCAGTCGAATGCTCGGCTGGCTGACCACGAGAGGATTCGCCGGAGGTGGCACCAGACCGCTGGTCACCCAAGGCTGGAAGTCCGCAATTGAAGCAATGGTTAGAAAAATATCGTCACGCCAACGAGCGACCACTGGATATCGCTTGACCACAGTATGTCCATGTCGCTCAAAAAATTTTAAAAACGCTTTTTCCATCTGTGGCAGCGTGTAACGCTTTTTCGTCGCTGACTTGCCTATGAAGGTGTACTCGTCGCATGGCGTGTCGCCGCAAGTCCTGCGGTCGGAGTCAAGCGTTCGAAAGATGCGATCGCAGCTTATGCAACGCTTCGTGTAAAAGCCCTGCTTCTTGAAGATAGCGGCTTCGTAGATGTCCTTCATCAGCTCGCCCAACCAAAATATCTGGGCGAGAGTTAAAAGTCTTCGCTCGAAAGAAGCCTACCGTTGTCCAAAGGCTCCGACCCAGATGTCCTATTTAGGACACTCAGCCGAACAACGCGCTCAGCCCGGATAACGCCTCTTCCTCTTTCTTCTCTTCTTTAACTTCCTTCTTTTCCTCGGCCTTTGGCGCCGCCAGAGCTGCTGCCGGGGCTGCTACCGCTGCGGGCACTGCCGCGCTCTTTATCGCCTCGTCGATGTTGACGCCCTCGAGCGCAGCCACCAAGGCCTTCGCTCGTGCCTCATCGACATGCGTGCCAGCGGCCTTCAGAACATTCATTAGCCCTGCTTCATCTACTTTCTTGCCTGCAGCATGCAGAACCATCGCCGCGTATACGTATTCCATTCACATACCTCCCTTCAACCGAATAACGCACCTAAGCCTGCCATCTCCTCTTCTTTTTTCTCCTCTTTTGGCTTTTCCTCCGCGGGTTTTTTCTCCTCAGCAGGCTTTTCAACCTTCTCCGCTGGAGGTGTGGCCGCGAGCATCTTCTTCAATTCTTCGCCGAGCGCCTTCTCATCCTTCGCGAGGAGCGCACCAGCTAGGCCCAACATCTCCGCCTTCGCCTTCGCTAACAAAATGGGCATGACATCCGCAATCGGCAGCCAAGCGTTTAGAGCCAAATTGCGGGCCGCCGCGCTCGCCTTGGAAATCATCACGCCTATCGTAACTTTTGTTGGATAGTTGATGGTCACCGCTAAATTGACCGCGCTAACGCAGGCCACTTGAAGTTGAGCCACGACCTGTTTTTCGTCGACCATGAGCACTTGAGCTGGGAATATCATGCCCGCTTCATATGCAACGTGAAGCTTCAGGCCGAGCTCCATCGGCTGGATCCCAAATTTAGATATCGCGTCCACGATCTCCTTGGTTATGACATCACCCTGCTTCAAAATATGACAGTCCTCGAGGATCACGACCTTGCCGGCTTGGATGCGAGCTTTGATGCCTGCGCGCTGCAATTCCCCGACAACTGGTCCTGGAGCGAATTCAGTCGCGCCCGCAGGTATGATAATATCCTTGGGAGATTTCACACCCGGCTTGGCGGGAGCGCTCGTCTTGCTGGAGTCTAAAATCTTCGTCAACCTGAATGGATTCATCTGGGTGAAGATGAGCGCGGATTGGCCGCGAAGATATTTTACAAGCTCCTTTAACTTCGAGTCCTTTTTCCCAGCCGCCTGTTCGATCGCAATCGTTATTATGGTGTTTTTAGCCACTCTTATTTCCGCCTGCCCGCGCAATTTCCGCCTCATCTGCTGAAATTGTGCAGCCGGTAAATCTGTGATGTCTAGAACACCTACAACTGGATAACGCTCGATCATCTCGGTCAGTTCGCTCACCACTTCCTTCTTCCATGAGGGTATCTCCGCTGCCTTCGCAATCATCGCCATGTTCACACCTCAATTTTTGACGGCTTGCCCATCGTGACTTTGACCTGAATCGAAGCTATCTGTCGAAATATTGCCTCAAACTTGTGCTCCAATGCATCCAACACGGCTTGAATGTTATCTGCCAGCTGTTCGTTCTTCATGCTCTCCACACCGATCATGACATGTATCACGGGCTGGTCGCGCATCCTGGCCCGCACAGTCTTCTTATATCTGTCTATGATGGGCTTTGGATCTACGGTCTGCGGCACCGGCCTCGGCATCTTTCCACGCGGGCTGAGGATCGGGCCCAATGCTTTTCCTATCAGTGGCATAAAATCAGACTGAGACACGAATGAGTCGTATGAATCGGACACTTCCTTGGCGCGCTTGCGGTCCTTCTGGAGCGCTTCGATATCTTCTCGATCGAGCACGAGGTCCGCACCGGCATCTCTAGCCTTCCTCGCCAGTTCTCCCCCCGCGAAGAAAACTACCTTCTGTGTTCTGCCTATGCCATGCGGCAACATCACCTCCTCGTTTATACGGCTCTCCGCCTTCTTTAGGTCGAGCCCCTTGAACGTTATCGATAAATCGAAACTCTGGGTGAACTTGCGCTTTTCGCCTTGCCTCGCTTGTTCCAACGCCTTGATTACATTTTCTCGAGAAATCGGCACCGCATCACCTCAATTCTTCATCGTGTTTCCCTTCATCAATCTCGCGTTGCACCTCTCGCGCATCTTTGCCGTCGACTGTGACGCCCATGCTGACGCACGTCCCAAGTACTTCTTTAACTGCAGTCTTTGTGCTCTTCGCCAAGCTCGTACCAATCTTCAACTTCGCAAGCTCAACTGCTTGTGAAAAAGTCAAATCCCCAACCACTTCTTTACCAGCAGTCTTTGCCCCTTTCTCTATGCCGAGCTGCCTCCTTATCATAGCTGCCGACGGAGGGGAACCGACCTCGATCTCAAATTGCTTGGTCTTTTTATCGGCAATTATTTTGACAGGAACTTTTATTCCGGAGAAAGCTGCTGTCTTTTCATTTATCTTCGCAACCACCTGAGCGATGTTAATACCAAGAGGTCCAAGGGCTGGACCGATAGGTGGGCCAGGGGTCGCTTTGCCCCCCTCAACTAGAACTTTAACTGTGGACTTCATTTTTCAAGTCTCCATCGAGAAACTCTTCCTTAAGCTCCCTCAAAAATAGGGTAGGTGCGCATAAAAACGCTATGGATTCGAACCAAGTGATGCACTTACGCTACGACTTCAAGCTTGCCATAGATGCCAGAGCTGACGTACACCTCATTCTTGAAGAGCCGCGAGTAACCATTGCTTATGCGTATCTTGTTGCCAACCTTGACGCGGTCGATGTCGTTGTCCCAAAGCGATACTTTTATTCGCCCCGAGTCGTCCTCACCTACCGCCGTGACGACCCTGCCCTCGCGTCCAGTCCTGCTCGTGTAAGTGCGGGGTTCCTCCATCTCCACTATTTTCAGTTCCAAGTCTATCTTGCGCATCTCCGGCTTCACTTCACTCGTTTTCATCCTCTCACTCCTTTTTCTCCTTCTCTTTCTTTTCAATCACTTTGACGTGGTCTCCGCGAACAGTTACTGGTATAGGCACTATGGCTTCAAAGAGCTCCACGGTGACCTCCTCTTTGGATTGATCTATGCGCATAATCCTAGCCTTACTCCCCCTGAACGGGCCGGCTATCAACTCGACGACGTCACCAACCTCCATCCCACTGACGACGGGCTTGGGAACCAAGAAATGCTCCATCTCCGAAATCGACACTTCGCCGCCCACAACTCCCTTGGCATGTCTCAGCCCGGAGCGGGCCTGTTCAACAATCGTTTCTCCTTCAGCCTCGACGAAGACATAGCCCTTTATTCCAGGTGGAGCCAACACCGATTTGACTGGAAGGTTGAAATTCTTGGCCCTCCTGACTATCATGTCCGCCGCACTCTTCTCCTGCCCAATCGTCGTCCTGACTGCAAAAATGGTTGGCTTGATCACTTCGTGTTTTTCTTCCAACTCGATCACCGATCAACCGACCGAAAGGCCGAGGAGATGCGCAACTACCATTATGATAAAACCTACGAAACCTATCAACAATATCCCCAAGCCAGTCACCTTCGATACCGTCATGTACTCGCTCCTGTCCGGCTTCCTAGCCACCCTCAGTACGCGCCTGCATTCGTGAAAGAATTCTTTAAACATCTACTTCAAGAACTCCAATCCTAAATCTACCGTAGAAACTTGGCCCTTCTCTTTCTTCGGTGCTGGGCGTTCACCAAGAGCCAAGACATATGGCGAGTGGACACCTGACAGTATAACCATCACCCTGACGGTATTCTTGAGCTCATCTGATATCTGAGCCCCCCATATCACATGCGCCTCTGGATCCAACGCCTCCGAAACTCGGCCGACTATGTTCTTCGCTTCCTCGAGCGTCAGGCTGGGATCTCCGACAACGTTAATCAAAGCTCCCTTAGCTCCGGTGATATCAACATCAAGAAGCGGGCTGCTCAACGCCTCTTCCACCGCCTCTGCGGCTCGATTCTCCGTGTCCGACTCGCCGACGCCAATCATCGCGATGCCGCCGTTCTGAAGCACAGTTCTGACATCTGCGAAATCGAGGTTAATCAGGCCGGGTGTGGTTATCAACTCTGTTATGCCCTTGATCGAATCCATGAGCAGCTGATCGGCTACCTTGAAGGCAGCGGCTATCGGAAGGTCCGGCGCGATTTTGAGCAGTTTCTCATTTGGGATTACTATAACAGTATCAGCAAACTGTCGCAACTGCTGCAGGCCCTTCTCGGCGTTCTGCCTCCTACGCTTGCCCTCCACCTCAAATGGCAAGGTGACAACGGCGACCGTCAAAGCTCCAAGTTTTTTGCCTATCTCTGCCACGACCGGCACAGAACCCGTGCCCGTGCCTCCGCCAAGACCACACGTGACAAAAACCATATCCGCGCCATGGACCTGCTCCTTTATCAAATTTTCATCCTCGCGCGCGGCCTTCTGCCCTTTATCTGGATCGTTCCCCGCCCCCAAACCGTATGTGACATCGCGACCGATCAAAACCTTGCGGTCGGCCGTCGTGTAGAGAAGGTCCTGCGCATCCGTGTTCACCGCGATAGTGTCAGCACCTCGAATTCCTATCTCCATTATGCGCGCCACAGTGTTGCACCCAGCGCCACCGCATCCAACCACAATTATTCTGGCACGCGCCTGCTCGAGCACCTGCTCAAGCTCGCGATCGATCGATGCAGAAACGGGCGAGATATCTGGCTTGGTCGCTTGAGCTGGAGCCGTCTTCAGCGCGAGGTCGAACCCACTCTCAGGTTTAAAATCGGACTTTTCCATGATCACTATTCTCCATCTGACTTCTGCAATCGCAAATCGGTAGCGGATTACTTAAATATTTGCCTCCTTCATCAACTCGCGCCCACGGACTGCCGTCGCACCAATTTTTGTTGCTATTTTCATAATTTTTGCTCTGGCGCTCGCGTCCAACCCCTTCCAATCCAGCACGAAGAGCTGCACACCACCTTGCGTTCGCTCCACGGCCAACCTTGCGAGCCTTTCATCGGTATCTACATACTTTGGAATGATGTGTCCGATGCAAACGTCCGTTCGAAGCACGATATCCGTGTGCCTTGGAGCATAGTGGGATCCGCCGAAACCTATCGCTTGACGCCCCTTGATGGGTGCGGTGGCCGCTTCCATTATCGCGCGCGCTGCTGCCTCGGCCGCCTTCGCATCCTGCCACTGTCGCTGTGAACTGCCTACCTCCACAAACGTGACTGGAACGTCTAGTTTGGTCGGTCCATGGTGGGTCGCCTCGAGGGAGACCTCGTACGCGAGCTCGAACTCGTCCCGCATCCTCGCCAGAGATCTGAGTGCTGACTTGATCGTCGGTGGGGAAGCGACTGCCAACTCCCGCTTCTCGATCTCGCCGGGCGCATGAACCGTCAGGGTAGGTTTTTCTGATTCGCTGGCGTGCCTAGATGCGATGATGACCTCTTCTACAGCAACGGGCAAAGATGTGAGTTGGAGTATGCTATCGACCGTGGCTGCAAGCACATCATCACGAACATGTGCCTCTCTAACATTTGGGATATTTGCTCGTTTGAAATCGAATAGCTCCAAAAGTTGAGCCATAATGTTTTGCCCCGCTGGATCCCTAACCGATGCCAATATGGCTTTCATAGCACGCCCGCAATTGAGACTGTCCGGCAACTTAAAAAATGGTGGGACAAAAATGGTTGGTGAAAAAAGCATCCCTAAAATTCTCCTAAAAAAAGACATTTTCGCGTCTTCTGACTCCGCTCGTACTTTGGAAAAAGGGGAGATGAGGCTCGATGCTCCTTATTACTCGGATGCATTTATGCAAGCAAAAAAAGTTGTGGAGAGAAGCCCCTATCCAGTAGTCCCTTTAATCGAACTTTGTGATGATATATTCCGACTCAATCAGTTTAAGCGAGTTTGGTCTGATAAAAAACACGGGTATCCTTACATGTCTGCAACCGACCTGTTTCATTTCAAACCTTTTCGAGAGCAGGAAAACCCAAGTAGGGCGTATGTGGCAAAAGGGCAACATGGGGGGGATGCCAAAATCAAGTCGGCGAAGAAGCAAGACTCGGTCATGCACGGAAAGGTGGGGGAGGAAAGATTTTTTGTAGAAGAAGGATGGATTCTAGTTTCATGTTCGGGTAGTGTGGGCAGAGTGATGTTCGTTACCAATAATATGACACACATCTTCTTCTCGCACGACCTTATCAGGATAGTGCCCAAAAAAGAAACATTGGCAGGATATTTGCACGCTTATCTAAATTCGTGGGTAGGACAAGCTTTCTTGAAACGTGATAAATATGGGGGATGGGTTAAGCATATAGAACCAGAACAAATCAAATCAATTCCAGTAATACTTTTACCAAAAAATGTGCGAGAAAAAATTCATCAGGAGGTAATAACAGCTTACCAGCATAGAGAAGATTTCTTAAAAGGCGAAAGCTCTACTACAAATAAGGTTGACTCGGTCTTGAATCAAAGTAGTAGATAACTTTACAAAAACACCCATGCCCCACATTCTCTAAGTAAACTTGAGTTTGGTGTAAATTCCGCTTTGGGCCCGCTACATCAGGGTGAAACAATCTAAGCTTGATGGTTCACATACTAAGAGAAAGCGTTTCTATTCATTCCACATGCCGTGGGGACTGAGGAACGGTAGGGGCTACAGTAGTTCGTATATCTAATACTAGAAAAGAAGAAACAATTGGGAGTAAAAGCCAAAGTGGTGGAATTATGCCGGTTCCGTATGACAAACTCTACCCAAAACAAAAACTAGTGGTGGAACATCACAAGGGGCCGCTGCTTGTGTTGGCTGGTCCAGGAACGGGAAAAACGACGGTGCTGACACATCGCGTGGCACGCTTGGTTCGTTTCAGAAATGTTCTACCACGTGAAATATTGGCCATAACTTTTGCAAAAAAAGCCGCAAATGAGATGATTGACCGTCTGAAGGAGTTTGACTGGTTAAAGGAGGTCCAGCCACGCGCTTCCACACTACACGCCGAAGCTATGCGTATTCTAGGTGAAATAGGAAGGCTGCCAAAGTTTCTTGCAGGCGATGACGAGTCGCGGAGGCTGGTAGAAGACGCGACCAAAGACTTGGGTTTAAACTTGGATGCAGAATCGTTTCGGAGGAAAATAGCGTACCTAAAGGCCAACAACAAGTCCCCTGATGACATCCCAAATGAGAGCGGGGGCGAACCAGCAATAAAAAAGCTTTATAGACGCTACGAGGAGCTTCTCACCTTTAACCGAGCCATAGATTTCGGTGGTCTCGTGCTCAAAGCCGTCAGGGAGCTGAGCAGCCCCAATATGAGCAGTAGTGATAAAACGCAAATCAGACACTTGCTGGTGGACGAATACCAAGACATAAACTATGCCATGTTCGAGTTCATAAAAATCCTCTCGAAAAACGCGGAAAGTCTTTTTGTTGTGGGTGACGACGACCAGAGCATTTATAGCGGGCTGGGAGCGAATCCCGCAATCATGAATGGGTTCCAAGGCACGTTTCAAGGCGAGGTCGAGACTTTGGAAGAGTCTACGCGGTGCCCTGAACACATATTGAAGGGCGCTTTGGCAGTGGTGTCCAAGAATCCAGACCACATGGGAAAACGTGTTTGCTCCGTGCGGGGAGAAGGGGCCCTGATTCATGTTCTATACTCGGCAAGTGAGGTGAGAGAGGCTCGATGGATTGCGAACTGGATTGCTAAAGCTATTGAGAAAGGCACAGTAGAACCAAAAGGCATCGTGATACTGTGCAAGGAACTCGCCCTTGCAACGGATATTGTTGCAGAGTTCAGATGGCAGAAGATAAAGTTCACCTATTGGACGTCGGGAGGACTCTTTGCAGACCCCATTGTCCGGGACATCCTTGCGTACGTAAGGTTTTTTGTTGATGAAGACGACAATCTCGCCCTGCGGAAGTGTATAGGAAGCCGGACGGGGCGGAGAATTGGAAGTGTGGGGATAGACCGGCTGAGGTGCACAGCTCAAGAACATGGTTGTTCACTGTGGGACGTTTTAATTCATGTAGAGAAATACAACGAGTTGAAAAGGTGGTGGTCCCACTTCAAAGATTTTTCTATGATGATGAAAGAGCTATCTAGCAAATCTACCCAGCTTCAAATAAATAAGGTCATAGACCTCATTGCAAAGGAAATCGGCGTTCCAAGGGCTGCCAGCGTGAGGAAGTTGAAAGATTTTGCCCAAACGTTGGATGAGGATACAACGCTTCAGATTTTCCTTGGAGAGGTGGACAAAAACCGAGGCCTTGATGTAGCTGGTGGAGGGGCAGAGCCAGAGGAGAGGGGGGATGCAGTCGGTGTGATGAGTATGCACTCGTCAAAGGGTCTAACGTTCGATGTCGTGTTTGTTTTAGGGGCAGATGAGGGGATTATGCCGAACCCGAAACAAGATATATGCGAGCAACGACGGCTATGCTATGTTTCGATGACGCGGGCTCAAAAGGAGCTTTTCCTTTGTCATTCTAGGAGGCGCAAAGGACGTTCAGCCAAGGGCTTCAGCTTTTATAAGCCCTCGTGCTTTATTTCAGATATCCCCCGAGAACACATGGAAACGATAATGAACTTGTAAACCCACGAGGATGTTCGGTCTGGTATAAATTCCGCCTTGAACTCGCTACATCCCGTGGTTAAGCCGCTCTCTTTTGCCCGACTTGGATTTCGTAAGCCTTCCCCAGCTCGATTCGTTCGTGCACCTGCCCCGCCAGCCCCTTGAACATCTCTGGATGCTCCGTGTGTACCGGAAACAGCTGCTTGGGCCCGACCTCCTTGACTATTGCTTCGATCTCCTCCCTCGAGCAGTGCCCGGACGCGTGCACCTGGTGGAACTCCAGCCCGAAGTGCTTCAGCCAGTTCTGCATGACCTCAGCCCCCAGATCCTCCTCCGAGTAGGGCTCGGACATCGAGTGGATGAAGTGCCCCCCGTGCTCCGGCTGGATGTCCACGAGCTCGGCGAAGTGGTAGAAGTCCAGGTTGAGCAGCACCTCCGACTGATGCTTGTTGATGAACTCAAAGTTGACCGCGTCCTTGAGGTAGGGCCGCTCCCACTCAAAATAGTCCTTCTCGACGAACTCACAGCTCTTCTTCCGCCGAGCGTAGACGAGAAAGTCGCGACCGAGCTTTGGCACCTTCAGGCCCGTCCCCGCCAGCGTGTCGAGCAGGAGCGCGGCTCTGGTCGATACGACGAATTTTCTGCCGTTGTCCTTTGCCACGCCTGCGAATGTGGTCATGCGGTCGACGTCGCGGCCGTAGAATGTCGCCACGACGAGCTTTTTTGTTTCTGAGACAATTTTGTCGCTCGCCCTCCTGACGTCGTCCT
>JBGPSS010000025.1:0-10330 GCA_041490225.1 Hadesarchaea archaeon | reverse complement strand
CGCTTCGTTGATCGCATCCTTCAACGTGCACGAACCACTTTTGACCGGGATTACCCTCGCCCCGAGCAAACGCATCCGAAACACGTTGAGGCGCTGCCGTTCCATGTCTTTCGTGCCCATGTAAACATCGCATTTCAGACCGAGCATCGCGGCAGCCGTAGCGGTCGCAACGCCGTGCTGTCCTGCGCCGGTTTCTGCGATGACCCGAGTTTTACCCATGTGCTTAGCGAGGAGGGCTTGGCCGACTGTGTTGTTTATTTTGTGTGCGCCAGTGTGAGCGAGATCCTCACGCTTTAGATAAATTTTTAACCCGATTTTTTTCGACAAGTTCTTTGCAAAGTAGAGCGGCGTGGGACGACCGGCGTAATCACGCAGGTAACGGTTGAGTTCACGCTTGAACTTCGAGTCGTCCTTGAGCTTCAAGTAGGCCTTCTCTAGCTCTTGTAGTGCAGGCATCAACGTCTCCGGCACGAACTGTCCGCCGAACCCGTTGAACTTTCCTTTGATGGGGAACTTGTTGACGTACATCACATCGCCTTCGCAGCCTCGATGAACGCGCGCATCAATTTTGAATCTTTCTTTCCCAGGGCGGACTCGACTCCGGTTGCCACGTCTACGCCGTATGGCTGAACCACTTCGATCGCGCTTCTCACGTTTTTCGGGTTCAGCCCTCCTGCCAAGAATACAGGTTTGTTGACGGCATCGCGGATCTCTCGGCTGAACCTCCAGTCGTGTGTCAGGCCGGTGCCGCCACCTGAGGATCCTTTTGTATCTAGCAAGATGTAATCGACGACCTTGCTCACCCCGATGGCTCGGTCAAGAATTTCTTTTCTATCTAAAATTTTCTGGGGGATGGCCACGACGCCGATGATTTTTTTACCGGAAAGTTTTTTTATCTCCGCCAACTGTGCAGCCGAGAATTTAGAGTGAATTTGTAGATAATCTGTGTTTAGCCTGCGCGCCACCGCAGACGCTTCGGCTGGGCTATCGGGCATTATCACAGCTACTTTATCCACATCTTTTCCAGCTTTCATGACATCCTGAGCTTGTTCGAGCGTGAGGCCGCGCGAAGAACGGGGGATAACAATCACGCCGACCATGTCGACGCCCAGATCTGATGCGGCTTTCACATCATCCGCACGCGTGAACCCACATATTTTTACCTTGACCATGTGCTCACCTCGTGTTTACCAGCGCCCTCACTTTTTTCTCGATATTGTCTGATCTCATTATGGCAGTACCAACCAAAACAGCGTCAGCTCCTGCATCGAGCGCGAATTTGACATCTTTTGGCCCGCGTATCCCGCTCTCGCTAACTAGCGTTATGTTATTTGGTACGAACGGGGCTAGCTTGGCAGTTTTGTTTAGGTCGACGTTCATGGTTTTGAGGTCGCGATTATTTATTCCAATGATTTCGGCGCCAGCATCACATGCGTGCTTCAACTGTTCCTCGTCGTGAACTTCTACGAGGCTCTCCATACCCAAACCAGATGCGAGTTGAATGAATTTTTTTAGGTCTCCTTCCAATATTTCAGCAATCAGCAGTACGGCATCGGCGCCGAGCGCAGCTGACTCGTAGAGTTGGTATTCATCGACAATAAAATCTTTCCGCAGGACGGGAACCTTGACAGCTCCACGTATCATCGGCACATAGCTGGGGTCTCCCTTGAAATATTTTGGTTCCGTCAACACTGAGATGGCGATTGCCCCACCATTCGCCATAGCTTTCGCTGCTTTGAGCACATTTACTTTTATGCCAATGTTTTTAGATGATGGGGAGGCGCGCTTTATCTCAGCAATCAGCGGCACCTTCTGAGCATTTTCTATGGCAGTCAGCAAGCTTCGTCGTGGAGACATTTCGATTTCTATCTGCCTCGCCGGCTTAATTCTGCTTTGTGCTTTTACGCGCGCTCGGACGTCCCTAACTATTCGACCTAGAACATCTTTCACATCGAGGCCTCCAGCACCTTCAATTTCTGCATATCCCCACCCGTAGCTTCTATGAGCTGTACGATTTTTTCGTAGGCTTTTTTGGAATCTATGGATCTTTTGGCGATCGCTATTCCCTCGAGCATTGTGCGAGCTTTGCCGCCAACGACGATTGCCGCTGCAGCGTTTAAAACGACGATGTCCCTTTGCGGCCCCGTCTCCCCGCGCAGCACCCTGAGCATCATTCGTGCATTTTCATCCAAGTCGGCGCCAGCTATCTCATTTTTGTTGATGCGTTTGATGCCAAACTTTTCCGGCGATATCCTATATGTCCCGACCCGACCGCCTTTCAGCTCGGAGATTTGGGTCATCCCGATCGTTGAAATTTCGTCCAGCCCATCCATGCCATGCACGACCATCGCTCGCCTGCAGCCCAACCTTTTCAGCACGCGCGCCAGTTTCTCGGTGAGCGCTGCATCGTACACACCCATCAACTGCGCCTGCGCTCCAGCTGGATTCGTCAATGGACCCAAGATGTTGAACACGGTCCGCGCGCTCATCTCTCGCCTTGGGCCAATCGCGTGCTTCATGGCGCCGTGAAACAGCGGGGCGAACATGAAACCGATGCCGATAGTTTCGATGGTGCGCTCGACTTCCTGCGGTTCTAGATCCAGCCGCACCCCTAGAGCTTCGACGACATCCGCGCTTCCGGCCTTGCTCGTGACGGAGCGGTTGCCGTGTTTAGCGATGGGCACTCCCGCTCCAGCGGCCACGAACATGGCAGCGGTGCTCACGTTGAATGTTTTAATCTTGTCTCCACCTGTTCCGCACGTATCGACGAGCGTGCCGCCCACTTTTGGCGTTATCTTGGATGCGAATTTTCTCATGACTCTAGCGAAAGCTGTGATCTCGGCAATCGTTTCGCCTTTCATGCGCAGTGCCGTCAAGAAACTCCCAATCTGCGCTTGTGTCGCCTCGCCGGACATTATGCACTTCATCGCAGCTTCAGCCTCAGCTTCGGTCAGATTTTTTCCTTCGATTAATTTTCCAATCGCTGATTGCATGATTTTCATTTGGTCACCTCACATCTCCAAAAAGTTTTTGACCATAGTCTTGCCATGCTTCGTCAATATTGACTCAGGATGAAATTGGACGCCATATATCTCATGATGTGTGTGTTTTATTCCCATCAGCTCTAGATCGTCGTCCATCGTCTCAGCGATCGCCTTCAGACACTTCGGCAAAGTCGTGCGATCGATGACCAAAGAATGGTAACGAGTCGCCTTGAATGGATTGGGCACGCCCTTGAATAGCTCATCGCCATTGTGTTTTATCGACGAGACCTTTCCGTGCATAAGTCGTTTCGCTGGCACGATTTTTGCGCCGAAAGCGTAGCCTATCACCTGATGCCCCAAGCAGACGCCTAATGTTGGTGCTCTCTTGCCGAGCCTTCGCACAACTTCGACGGAGATGCCGGCATCTCTAGGCGTTTTTGGCCCGGGTGAGATAACGATCTTGTCCGGCCTTGACTTCAGGACTTTTTGTATGGGGGCGTTGTTCATGAAAACCGTCGGCTCCCCACCGAGTTCGCCGATGTACTGCACGAGATTGTAGACGAATGAGTCGAAGTTATCGATGACGGTGACGCGCATGTCACACACCCGCCGCGCGGAGCAGAGCTCGCGCCTTGTTTTCGGTTTCATAGTGTTCTTTCCAGGGCACGGAGTCGGCAACAATGCCGGCGCCGACTTGGATGTAGCCCTTGCCGCGCTGTGCGACCAAAGTCCTGATCGTTATGGCTAGGTCGGCCTGCCCAGTGTAGCTGAACGAACCTATCGCCCCAGCGTATATCCCACGCCTCACGGGCTCCATCTCCTCGATGATCTCCATCGCCCTCACCTTCGGCGCCCCGGTTACTGTGCCAGCTGGAAAAGTTGCACGAAGGGCATCGAAAGCATCCTTGTCGCGCCTCATCTTTCCCGAGACGTTTGTGATGATGTGCTGGACATGGCTGTATTTTTCTATCTCCATGAAATCTGTGACCTTCACGGAGCCGAACTCCGAGACGCGCCCGATGTCGTTTCTGCCGAGATCCACGAGCATAACGTGCTCGGCGCGCTCCTTTTCGTCCGAGAGCAGGTCCCGTTCTAGGGCCTTGTTCTCAGCCTTGTCCTTCCCTATCCGCCTCGTCCCAGCGATCGGGCGCGTGATGACTTTGCTGCCGTTCACCCTCACCAAAATCTCTGGACTTGAGCCGACGACGCTTCTCCCAGGAAAATCGAGGAAAAACATGTAGGGCGAGGGATTGATGCGCCTGAGGTTCATGTAGAACCGTCTGAGCGGGGGCGATGGGTTGAGTTCGATTCGCCTAGAGAGCACGACTTGAATGATGTCGCCGGCGCGGATGTACTCCTTTGCGACCTCGACATTCCGCTCGAACTTTTCCTTTTCGATGTTCGACTTTACGGATATTCTAACGTTCGGTTCTCGAGGGAGTGATTTTTTCGTTGCCATAAGCCCTTTGATGTTGGACAGGGCGCGCGCGTAAGCTTTCTCGATGTCGGAGCCGTCGGTCAACAGGACGAGCGAGCAGTAGTGTGTCCGCTGTCTCAGATGATCGAAAATTATCGTGCGCTCCGGCAGTATGAATTCCAGCTCCGGGTGAGAGAGGTCGTCTGTCGCGTGAGTGCCGATGTCTGCGAGCGAGCGGACGAAGTCGTAGCCGATGTAGCCGACCACGCCAAGCATGTAACGGGAGCTGACGGCATGCGGCGTGTGCGCAGTTTTTAGGAACATCGCTTCCTTCAGAACGTCGAGCGCGTCGCTGCATCTTGCCTTCCTAACCTTGCTTTTTGCGAGTTCAACGAGGTCGCGCCTCCCCTCTATTTTTGGTGCACCGTCGTTGATGGTGAGATGGAGCAGTGGATCACAACCTATTATCGAGTAGCGCGCCGCCTCGCCAGGCCCCTCGGCTGACTCGAGCAGGTAAGACGGGCGGCCATCGCTCATGCTGAAATAGACTTTTGTTGGGTCCTCGCAATTGTCGATGGCCGAAGCTATCGGCAACAAGCACGGCCTGTCCAGCTCATCCGCCATTTGCTTTACTTCCTTTAGGCTATACGTTACTTTCAATGGGTTTCCTCCGTTATTCTCATACTTACTATATTTTAGTAAATGTGCTATTTAAAGCTTTGTTGTACATAATTGTACTTTGTCAAAAAACGACGAGTTCCGAAATAACCCACGCTTCATGAGTAAATGATGACGCTCTGCACGCTCGGTAGCTTGCGCAGGGCGTCTATCACCCCGCCTTTGACAGGCTCGTCGGTGATGAGAGTCAGCTTCGGTTGTGGCACGAAGTTTGGGTCGTCCGCTACGGCTTGGCGGATGCTTATGCGGAACTTTGCTAGGACACCTGCTACCTCGCTTATTATCCCTGGCTTGGCCGCGTCCTTCGGCAAGATCTCGATGACGCCAAGCCCGAGCCGTTGCCCGACCCCCTTGAGGTAGGCGATCGGTTCCAGGTCAGTAAAGATATCGCGTACCCCCTTGTTTTTAAGGATAGTTTGGGCGGTCGCATCCACTACTCTTCGATCGACGCCAGCCTCCTGTGCGATTTGAACAGAGGGAATCCTAATATCTCCACACGCTATCTCGCCGTCCTCGCGCACCCGCAGCCCGTACTTGAAGAGAAGGCGCGCGACGTTCAGCTGCGCGGGGTGGTTCTCAAATGCGTTTTGAACCTTGGCCCACATCCCGACGGCGCCAATATGCTCTCGCTCGACGCCGGCGGTCTGGGCGATTATCAGCCGCATCAGCCCCTCGACGAAACTTGGATCGAGCCCACGCTCCCGCGCAAGTTTGCGGGCCGAATCTATGATCGTGCGCTCCCTAGTCTCGTCGCGGATCTCCTTGCCGAGTTTCTTCTTCAGCTTCGCGAGTTCCTCGCCTATTTTCAGCCGTTGCGCGAGCAGGTCGATCAGTTGCTCGTTTATCTTGTCTATTTCCAGCCGCAGCTCTCGAAGTTTTTTCTCGCTCAAGCTCTCGCCTCAATTTTCGCGCCGACTTTTGACGGTTTGGTGATAATTACCTTACCAGCTCTTTTACTCCAAACTTTTTTCACATCAATTAAATTTTTTGGTTCTACGATTGCTACTACTGCGGGTCCCTTGCCGGTGAGGCCAGCTGCGATCGCTCCAGCATCAAGGGCTTCTATGGCGATGACTGGGTCGTGGCCGAGAGCGCAAGAATAGATCAATCCGTTCATCGTCAGCGCGCTGAAGATATCTCCGCTCAAAGCTAGTTTGTGGGCGACGTTGACGAAATTGGCTAGCTTTTTGACTTTTTTGACATCAGTTTGACTGGTGTAAAATTTCTCTGGGGGTACGTAGATAATTACCTTGAGCTTTGGATTCACATCGAAGCGCTTGAGTATCTTTCGTTTGATGTTATCGGTTACGACCCCGCCGCCGAGAAATGAGGCGGAGGCATCGTCGAAGGCGCCAGTTATCGTCGCGCCTGCTTCCAATGCCGCATCCACGCCGAGGTTGAGCGCAGCAATCGCTCGCGGTCTTATACCGAGCGCTGCGAGGGTTGCTAACACCGTCGCGTTTGCTGCCGCACTACTGCTCGACAAACCCACAGCGATCGGAACCTGCGAGCGAGTGGTAACTTTGGCGCCGTATGTATGATCTAGTTTGAGACGCTTCAGCACTTTTTTAACACAGATCTCAATCAACTTCGTACTCTCTTTTGGATCGTCGGCTATCCGTCCGACTATTTTTCTTGATTTCTTCGTCAGCTCGACCTCGGCGCGCACTCGAAGGTCCACAGCGAAGGCCGCACCCTTGCCAGAAGCTATGGCGTTGACCACCGTAGCTGCGCCGCATGCCGAGGCAAATCCTCTCACTTGGATCCCTTGAAACGGTTCGGAGAAATTTTTCCAGCGCGCAGCATGTGGTCAGCCAGGACCAGAGCGAGCATCGATTCTGCCACGGGAACTATCCGCGGGCAGATGTTTGGGTCAAATCGTCCTTCGAGTTTGAGCTCCGCCTCTTTCATCCTTACGACGTCGACGGTTTTCTGCGGCTTGGTTATCGATGGCGTAGGTTTGACCACGATGCGGGCAACGATTGGCATGCCAGTGCTTATGCCGCCCAAGATGCCGCCTGAATTGTTGGTATCTCCGATTATCTTGTCTCCTTTCAACCTGAGCTGATCGTTGACTTCTGAGCCAAACATCCTCGCAGCCTTGAATCCGATCCCAATCTCCACGCCCTTCACCGAGCCGATCGACATCAAGGCGTGGGCTATCTCCGCATCGAGCTTCTCGAAAACGGGGTCGCCCAAGCCGGGTGGCACGTTGAGCGCGATAAGCTCGACCACGCCGCCGGTGCTGTCGCCCTTGGCGCTAGCTTCGAGGACGCGACGCTTCATCTCTTCGGCCACCTTGGGGTCGGCGCATCGCATAGGATTTTTTTCGACATTTTTGCGTATCTCCTCCAGCGAGACCTCCCGCTCGACCGCTACCCCAGCGGCCTCCACGGTGTGGCCTAGTATCTCGACGCCGGACGCCGCGAGCAGTTTTTTGGCTATCGCTCCGGCCGCTACCCTCCCGACGGTTTCTCGGGCCGCACCTCGCCCGCCGCCCCTGTGGTCGATGTGGCCGAACTTGAGCCAGTACGCCAGGTCAGCGTGCCCGGGCCTGGGCTTTGCCTTGATCGCTTCGTATGGTTTAGAATCGACATCGACGTTTCTGACGAACATGCATATCGGCGTGCCGAGCGTCTTGCCCTCGAACACTCCAGACGATATCTCGACCTTGTCCTTCTCGGCCCGCGGGGTGGTTACTATTGATTGCCCCGGCCTCCGCCGATCCAGCTCCCGCTGCACGTCCGCCTCGCTCAGGGGCATTCCGGCGGGCATGCCATCTACGACGACACCTATTACTGGGCCGTGCGACTCGCCGTGAGTTGTGATTCGAAAAATTTTTCCGAATGTGTTCCCACTCATCTCAGCACCGTTTTGGATTCGTCGGTCTGCGTGTATAAATATTTCATTCGTTTCACGGCAGCAAGAGAGGGGCAAAGGCGTTCCAGGCCATGTGCTCGAGGATCGCGGCCGAAATGAAAAGCCCCGCGAGTATTCCATCCCTGGGCCTCTTTCCAACGATCATTAACCGTATCCCGAGGGCGAAAAGCATCGTGCCGAGGCCGTGGGTGAGGGCGGTTATCGGCCGATAGACGCTCGGCTGCACAATCCCTTCCAGCACCCCGAACACAAACCCGGCGAGAAATCCACAGAGGGCGGCAGTCCGCCGGGGCCTCAGCACCGCCTTTCTCCTGAGGGCGAGCACGTAGATGCCGCCGGCCTTCATGATCTCCTCGGCGAACGGGGCGACGAACACCGCCACCGACCACTCGCTCATGTACGGCAAGAATGAGTCGTTAATCCTGCCCCCTATGAGGAACGCGGCGAGACCGAGGAACGCGGCCGTGATGATTGCGCCCCTGGCATTGATGCGCCTCGGGATGGAGTAGTAGAAGAAGCCCATGAAGAAGACGAACATCAGGGCTGCGCCCGGGCCCTGAAGCGGCTTGATGTAGTCGCTGACCGCGCCCGCGATGATGGCGAGGATGAACCAGGCGTAGGCCTTGGGGTTGGTCATGGTTGTGATTTTGTATTTGATGGGGTTAAAACATGAGCTTGTCGTTTGTTCTTTTCTTATAGATGGCCTTCACCCAAAGGCTTTGCACATTTATTCAGTTCTGCACATTTATTCAGGTGCTTGCACATTAATTAACGCAAAATATTATTACCGCGCGAAAAGGTTGGGTTCAAATCCCCTCCCCCGCACCATATGTTAAAAAGTGCGACCTGCAACGCAAGTTAGGCGAGTCTATGAGAATCATCGCATTTAATGGGAGCCCAAGAATGGAAAACGGCGCCACTGATATTGTCCTAAACAAATTTTTGGATGGTGCCAAACACGCTGGTGCTGAAATAGAGAAGGTCTACCTTGCGAAAAAAAGAATTAATCGCTGCGTGGGCTGTTATGGTTGCTGGACCAAGACACCTGGCGTTTGCGTGCAAAAAGATGACATGGGTAAAATATTGCAAAAGATGAGGGAACCGGGCCTTTGGGTGTTTGCCACTCCACTATACACAGACACTATGAATTCTTACACAAAAATACTGCTGGAAAGGACGTTGCCGCGACTACAGCCGTTCCTTACGAAGTATGAAAACAGAACCAGACATCCGCTTCGACATCCCGAAGAAGAAAATAAACATAAAATAGTCGTGATTTCCGTGTGCGGATTTCCAGAACGATCGCATTTTGAGGCACTCGGCCTTACTTTCAAGAAAATATCTATCAACGCGCATGCGCCTGTTGTTGGCGAAATTTACTTGCCGGGATCTCAACTTTTATTTGACAAAAGCGGCCGAAGACTCGTAAACAAGTTTCTGGCCAATGTTTTCAACGCGGGACGCGAAATTGTAGAGAATGGAAAGATAAGTGAAAAAACATTAAAAGAAATCAATAAAGAAGTGAAGTCCCCAAAATTTCTTTATAGATGGGCAGGAAATCGACGGTGGAAAAAACAAATCAAAACGTTGGCATGACACAAACTTGAGGGGCTGGTCCCGTAGGGGTTCGGGGGTTCAAATCCCTTTCCCCGCGCCACGAACAATAGATCAAATCCCTTGCCCAATACATGCCATTAATCTAAGTAGCGGTAAACGTTACAGATCCTGCAAGTAGATAACCACTAACGCTTGCCGTGACTATGCAACTCAGTCCCCCGCGACGTTCAACCCCACGAACCTCTTCGATGGTCATCTTCTCATGCCTCCCCTTTTCTTGGCGAACGGCTCGTAGCGCTGCGTCCCCATGATACGATCTAGGCACTTGATGTGAACCAGCCCGCGTTCTGGGTTATGGGTGCCACGACTATGCTTCACGGCTTGGCCGCAGATGCCACATTTTTTCATCGAGATTTCGTCGGTCATTTTCCGCCCCCCGCGAGCTTCTTCACGGGTCCTTTCTTTTTATATTGGTGATAAAATGATCTTTCCATAACACTATTATCACGACAGTCGGTTGAATCGCCACAGCCTTTTTTCAGTTTGCTCATCTACTCCGTCAAGACCTTCTCGCTTTTTTCCTTCTTCCTCTTACTGGCCTGTTCTCGCCATCTTTTGTTTTTGGCTGGGTTAGACGCGGAAACTGAGTCTTTTACCCATCTACTGCCTTTCCACACTTGAAAATCGCCGTGGCTAGTTATTCGATGCCTTCTATTTTTACTCATGTTTAGGTCTCCCGTCTAAACCATATCTTCTCCTCTGCTGTGACTTTAAGGGAATCTTCAACATTCCAACCTAGGGTGCGAAACAGAGG
>JBGPSS010000024.1:0-10376 GCA_041490225.1 Hadesarchaea archaeon | reverse complement strand
AATTCTGCCCTCAGGCGCGCGGGAGCACAGCGGATATGAAGATGCTTTCTCGCGTGGTTTGGCCGCGTTGCGACTCCGAACGGGTGCTGTTGGCCTTCAATGAAAAAAATGATAAATTTATGCGAATTTGCGTTCAGACCGTCAACTACAAAGGTGTGATAGATGATGTTTGTGAACTCGTTGCACAAATAAAAAATACGTGCAACACACCGATTTCAGTTTCGTGCCAACCTCTAGAAATTAGAGACATCGAGAAACTCAGGGAAGTCGGAGCCGAGCGGGTGAGCATAGCGCTTGATGCCGCAACGCCTGATCTTTTTGGCCGACTCAAGGGAGAATGTGTTGGTAGCCGTTACACTTGGGAGGGACACATCAAAGCGTTGGATGATGCGCGCATAATTTTTGGTGATGGAGTATCGACGCATCTGATCGTTGGACTAGGTGAAAGCGAGCAGGATATGGTTCAAACGATTCAACTTTTGCATGATCGTGATATAGCAATTGGTCTCTTCGCGTTCACACCGATCGCTGGCACACCACTCGCGGACAGACCCCAGCCTGATGTGTCAAGCTATCGCAGGATTCAGCTCGCTAGATTTTTGATAGCCACCGACCTGTGCAAGGCCGAGCAGATGCGTTTCGATAGTGGGCGGATTGTGGATTTTGGAGTGGAGCAGGATGTCTTGTGTGAAAAAATTGAATCTGGCGATCCGTTCCGCACATCTGGTTGCCTGGGCTGCAACCGCCCCTTCTACAACGAGTCGCCTCGAGGGCCCATCTACAATTATCCAAAGAAACTGACGCAGAAGGAGAAAACAGAAATTAAAACTCAACTAGGCTTCTAAAGTTCAACATCACAGAACCATCGAGTGTAACCTTTATAATTTGAGATGAGAGTTTTAGCTGATTGAGGTGATTGGGTGAAAGTTGGTGAGCGCGAAGTTCCCGATGGACTCTATTACACGAAGGGTCATGAGTGGGTCAAGCTGGAGGGTAATCTCGCTAGAATAGGTGTAACAGACTATGCGCAGAAGCAGCTCGGCGACGTCGTCTACGTCGAGCTCCCTGAAGTCGGCAAAGTGGTGAAGCAGGTGGGAGAGTCGAAGACAAAGGAGGCAGAGTTGGGCGCGGTGGAGTCGATTAAGGCGGTATCGGCGATCTATTCTCCATTAAGCGGAACGGTGAAAGAAACAAACCAAGTGTTGCAGGATCGCCCAGAACTCGTAAACACAAGCCCGTACGATGAAGGCTGGGTCTGTGTGCTTGAACCTAGCGGCCTCGAGGCGGAGCGCGAAAATTTACTGAGCCCAGATGCTTACGCCACCTTCCTCAAGACCTTGAAGTAGCGGCGGTTAGGATGAGCCACCCTTATATTCCAAATACCCGCGAAATCAGAGAGCAGATGCTTGCTGAGATAGGTGTGGCCAGTATCGACAATCTTTTCTCCGACATCCCAGAGAAGATTCGCCTCAAGAAGGCGCTGAAGCTCCCCGCGCAGATGTCCGAACTTGAGGTCAGGCAAGATGTGCAAAAGATGCTGGCGCAGAATAAACCTTTCACACAGATGCTCTCCTTCCTCGGCGGCGGCCTCTGGCCCCACTACATCCCGGCCCATGTGCGCTCGCTTGTGCAACGCTCCGAGTTTCTTACCGCCTACACTCCTTACCAAGCTGAGGTCAGCCAAGGCATGCTGCAGGCGCTGTTCGAATATCAGAGCATGATCTGTGAACTCACATGCATGGATGTTTCAAACGCATCGATGTACGACTGGGCGACAGCGGTCGGCGAGGCGGCGTTGATGTGTGCCCGCGTTACGGGGCGCAAAAAAATCTTGGTACCGGAGTTGATGTCGCCTGAGAGGTTCTCCGTGTTACAAAATTATGCCCTTGGGCCAGGTTTGGAGCTTGTAAAAATAGGCTATGACTGGGCAACGGGGCAACTCGACCTATCGCAGCTCCGTGCGAAGCTCGGGCAAGATGTGGCGTGTGTGTACATCGAGAACCCAAGCTATCTCGGTTTTCTTGAAACTCGAGCGAAGGAGATAGCTGATGCCGTGCACAAGGCGGGCGCCCTCTTCGTTGTTGGCGTGAATCCAATATCTCTGGGATTGCTGAAAGCCCCAGGCGATTATGGTGCCGACATAGTTGTCGGAGAGGGGCAGCCGCTCGGTAATCCCGTCAGCTTCGGTGGCCCAACGCTCGGCATCTTCGCATGCCGTGATGATGTAAAACTCATAAGACAAATTCCGGGTCGACTCGTAGGAGCGACAACAACTCTGGATGAGAAGACGCGTGGTTTCATCATGGTGCTGCAGACCCGCGAACAGCACATTCGACGCGAGCGAGCAACTTCAAACATATGTTCGAATGAAGCCCTGTGTGCAGTTGCGGCGGCAATATATCTAGCCTCGCTCGGCCCGAGAGGTCTACGTGAGTTGGCGGAGACATGTGCGGCAAACGCTAGTTACGCCATGAAAAAACTTGATGCCATCGATGGGATCGAGGCCCCAATCTTCGCCTCGCCGCACTTCAATGAGTTCACGCTCAGATGTACACAACCGAAACTTGCAATCAAAAAATTCAACGCCAAGCTCCTCAAACAGGGCGTCCAAGGGGGCAAGCCGATAAAGGGCGAGTTCCCTGAATTCGGCGAGACGGCGCTCCTCTGTACTACGGAGTTGCACAGGAAAGAGGATATTGACCGGCTCGCGGATGTTGCGGCCGAAGCGGTGGGGGCGAGGAAGTGAAATATCAACAAGCACGATGGGCGGATGACGGGCGGCTGGAGCCGCTCGTTTTCGAGTTGAGCAAGGCAAAGCGAACTGGATACACTCTCCCGCCAAAGGCACCATCGGAGTCGAATATTCCGAACAAACTTATCCGCACAGAGCTGGAGCTTCCGGAGTTATCTGAGCCAGAAGTGGTCAGACATTACACGCGGCTTTCGCAAATGAATTATGGCATCGATTCAGGATTTTACCCTCTAGGCTCGTGTACGATGAAGTACAATCCAAAGATATGTGAAGAGCTCGCCGCCCTCGAGACCGCGAGTTGCATCCACCCGTACCAAGATGAGGACACAGTTCAAGGGGCGTTGGAGCTGATGTACAAGCTGGAGCGATGTTTGGCCGAGATAGCGGGAGTTGCGCGGGTATGTCTGCACCCGTCTGCTGGAGCCCACGGTGAATTTTTAGGCATGCTGTTGACGCGGGCGTATCATAGGTCGAGAGGGAAGGGGCGCAACGAGGTCATCGTCCCGGATTCGGCGCACGGCACAAATTTTGCGAGCGCGGCAATGGCTGGGTTCGATGTAGTTGTCGTCCCCTCGAATTCTAGAGGCAGGGTCGATCTGGAAGCTCTACGCAAGGCGGTATCGAAACGAACGGCGGCGCTCATGCTGACAAACCCGAACACCCTCGGCTTGTTCGAGGATGAGATTTTAGAAATAGCAAAGGCCGTGCATAAGGTCGGTGGCCTTCTCTACTACGACGGCGCCAACCTCAACGGCATCTTGGGAAAAACTCGCCCTGGCGATATGGGCTTTGACATCGTCCACTTCAACCTTCACAAGACCTTCGGCACACCTCACGGTGGTGGTGGGCCAGGTGCGGGGCCGATAGGTGTCACAAGAAAACTTGAGAGATTCCTACCCGTTCCGACGGTGGAGTACGACAAGAAACGCAAGCGATATTATTTCGATTATCGTTGCCCGCAATCCGTTGGTAAAATAAAAAGTTTTTATGGAAACTTCGGCGTGCTCGTGAAGGCATACGCTTACATACTCCTGATGGGGGCGAGCGGGCTGCGGGAGGTCACAGAGGCCGCGGTCCTCAACGCTAACTACATCATGCGCAAGTTGCAAGATGTCGATGGGTTTGAGATAAAATTTGATGCAAGCGGGCCATGCAAACATGAAGTCGTGTTCAGCGCCGAGCCCATGAACAAAAATTACGGAGTCAAAGCGCACTCCGTTGCAAAGCGATTGCTCGATTACGGCATACACGCGCCCACGTACTATTTCCCACCAATCGTCCCAGAGGCGCTCATGATAGAGCCGACCGAAACTGAGACGAAGGAGGAATTGGATCGGTTCATCGCGGCAATGAAGGAGATTGCTGAGGAGGCAAAATCTCATCCTGATAAGCTACTCGCAGCACCGACGGCAACAGCGATCGGCAGGCTGGACGAGGCGAAGGCATCGCGCGAACCCATTTTGAGTTGGAAAATGTACCGTAAACTGGCGAAGTGATGAAGAAGCTAGGCGTGATTGTTAATCCCATAGCAGGTATGGGTGGGCGTGTTGGGCTGAAGGGTACTGATGGAAAGGAAATCGTGAAAAAGGCTGTAGCTTTGGGCGCAAAGCTCGTAGCGTCGCAAAAGGCAGTTGATGCTTTAAAAGAACTGTTGCCTCATAAAGAAAATTTTCTCCTCATTACTTATCCACATGAGATGGGGGAAAACGAAGCGAAGAAGGCAGGGTTTCACCCAAAGGTTATTGGAAGAATAATCTCAGGGCAAACAACAGCTGAGGATACCATCCGCGCAGCTCGGGAGATGTCGATGGAAGGTGTTGATCTGATTCTTCTGGTCGGGGGTGACGGCACGATGAGGAACGCCATCAGTGCTGTATGGACAATGACACCCCTGCTCGGTGTCCCAGCTGGTGTAAAGTTGCATAGCGCATGTTTTGCCAACACCCCTGAATCAGCTGGTAAAGTTGCGGCTCGTTTTTTGAGTGAAGGATTACCTCTCCGCGAGGCCGAGGTTATGGACATCGATGAGGACGCATACCGCCAAAACCGTCTTTCGGCGAAACTTGAAGGGTTCGCGAAGGTTCCTTACGAGCCGACGATGGTTCAAGCGACGAAGGAGGGGAGCACCGGCTATGAGCTCGCCGATCAAAAGGCGATCGCTAGGTGGGTTTTTGAGCTTATGGAAAAAGGACGTATATGCGTCTTAGGGCCAGGCACCACGACTCGCGCTGTGGCCGAGGAGTTGGGCATATACGACTCAACTTTGCTCGGCGTAGATATCATTCGTGATTATAAAATGGTCGCGAATGATGTGGGCGAGGAGCAAATCCTACGGGTAATCGAGGGCAAGCCAGCGACGATCATAGTGAGCCCAATAGGCAGGCAAGGCTTCGTCCTCGGGCGCGGTAACCAGCAGATAAGCCCAAAAGTCGTGAAGAAAGTTGGAAAGGAGAACATTTTGGTTATCGCCACGCCACACAAATTATCGTCTACGCCAACGCTGAAAGTTGATACGGGCGATGCAAAACTCGATGAAGTTTTTCGTGGCTACATCAAGGTAATCACAGGTTATCATCAATCGCGCATGGTGAAAATCATCTAGCCGTAGAGCTTCTTTCGACATTTCTCACACAAAAAAGTCGACTTTTTATCTACCTCGTGGATGCTGTTCGAAAAACTCATCACGCAATCGGTGTTTTGGCAGTGCTCGAGCCCAAATGCATGTCCGAGCTCGTGAGTCGCCTCTTTAGTTGTGCGTTCGACGAGCAGTTCGTAGTTGGGTGGAAAACCGTAAAAAACTGGATTGAGTCGGCAGATGGACACCAGCGCAACGTTTCCTGGACATTGAGCTTGACCGAACACGAAGTTTAACGAGCCGTGAAAAAGATCGGCATTTGTGAGAGCGAGCACTTTGTTGTTTCCGGCCGTATTGCGCCGCACATGGTCGAAAAGAACATCTGCGTTGTGTTGCTCTCGAAGTACATCGTATGCGGTCGGGGGTATCTCAATGGTTTCACCAACCTTGCAATCGTCGGCGAGCAATGCGAACGATTCCATGAGGCGCTGTGGCAGGTCTTGGACAAGCTTCTCCGGAACCTCACCTACTTCGACAATTTTAATAATCAAGCTATCACTCGAATTTTTTGTTTTACCATCCAAATATTAAATTTTTACTTGTTATAGATATAACAATTCTTTTAAAGAACTTTTGTCCGTGAAAGTCTCACGCTAGAATGCTCCTCAAAATACTTCCTCACCGGCGCGAGGAGCTCGACGAGGGCCTCCGCGACCGCCAACTTGAGGTCGGCTGGATGTAGCTTGCCCGCCGCATAGAGCTTCTTGAGCTCCGCGGCGCTCGTCACTTCGACTGCCCCACCGTACTCCGCCGCCCTCTTGATCTCGAGCCTACCTTTCGCGGGCAATATGACATGCTCCACGTACTCCACGATCGGATTTTCCCTAGTCACCTTCGGCGGGCAAAAAGCCTTGCTCACCTTTTCCTTGATGACGGCCGGCTCGTCGTCTATCGCTATGAAGTTACCTTTGCTCGATGACATCTTCGTCGCCCCATCTAGCCCATGGAGCAGCGGGATGTGGACACAAACCGGCTTGCGGTGGCCGATCTTCGGGAGCTCCTCGCGCGCGAGCATGTGCACCTTGCGTTGATCGATGCCCCCTATCGCCACATCGACATCGAGCCATGCCATGTCCACCGCCTGCATAATCGGGTATATGGTCTGAGCGACGTCCGGGTTCTCGAGCTGCCTCGATATCATGTCCATGCTCCTGCGAGCGCGCATGAGCGTGGTGTTGACGGCCATGCGCATGACATCTAGTGAGTACCTCTGCTCGAGCTGGAAGTCCGAGCCTAGCATGAACTTCGTCCGCTGCGGGTCCAGACCCAAGGCGATGAAGCAGTGCTTGTTGTATTCAGCTATCTTTCGTATCTCCTCGAGAGTGCCCTTGTGGTTGAGGAACGCGTGGAGATCCGCAAGGAGAACTATCACTTCGGCGCCGAGCTCCTGAAAGTCGACGAGTTTTCGAACGGTGAGGGCGTGGCCGAAATGGATCTTGCCGCTCGGCTCGTAGCCACAGTAGACCTTTATCTTTCCTCGCGCCAGCAGCTCGCGCAGCTCCGGCTCAGTCACAATTTCTTCCGTGCCGCGGGTCGCTAGCTCAAATTTTGATCGCATATTATCACGTAAGGAAATGGTCCTGCAGGCTAAAAGCTTAGCTCAATCTCCGCCCCTGATTTCTTTTGGAACTGTGCGATATCTCTCCTGACCACGTTTGCCCATTCCGCGCTTTTTGGTGTTCTAATATCTGTTTTCTGTTTAAAATCGCTTGTTTTACCTTATTTTTTGTTATTTTGGCCTTTTTTTGAAGAAAAGCCTTTTAATTACTTATTTGTAGTTATGTTTGTTACATATGTAACAAAAAGTAGATTAAAAGATAAGAAATATGTTCGAGTGGAAACGAAGGGGTCATGGATGGAAAGGATGTACCAGCAATCGGCTCCGAGAGCTCTCGCCAGAGTTTTCAGCTACGATGTCAAATTCAAGGGCACCAAGCGCACGATGTTCTATCGCAAGCTTTTCGGCTTCTCGGCGCGATCCAGACGCATGGATACGAAGGGAGAGGTGAAAACATATGTGCGAAGCTACCCCGGGCTCCTCACAATCATCCCCCATGTGAAGCTCGGGAAGAGCGTGCTCGCCGTCCCGATCCAGGCCGCGCCAAGGTTGAGGTCATTTTTCCGAAACCCCATGTGGCAGCCGATCGAGCTTCACATGTTCGACGCCATCCTTCCTCTAGATATCAAGCTCCAGGCGATGGACAGAGCGTTGGCGACGAGCAATCTTGGAGAAGTGACCCTCAAGGAGGAGATAGCAGCGCTCCAACAGCTCCTGTATAGAAGCAAGGCTTCAGCGGACGTCGTTGAACGCGTGGTCAGGGCGCTACGGGTTGTGAAGGAGTTGATGATGTTGGATTGGTCCGATGGAAAAGAATTCTCGACCCGCCTCGAGACACAGCTCGCCCCCCTTCGAAAAGTGATGGGGTAGCGCATTTTATGTTTGTTACACGTGTAACAAAAACGAATACTTTCGGTGACCTCTCTCTCCGGAAAACCCACTTTAAAACACCGACCAAAGCCTCCTTGGTGGAAAATTGGACTACTACAGTCGCTTGGACGCGAGGCGAGCAATTTTGGATTTTGCTCGCGCGGGTGGTCCCGAGGCTGTGAGGGAAGGGGCCTTCTACAACAAGCGCGGCGAGACAATTCAGCGCCGTCTTGATGATGGTGAAATAGTGGTCCTCGACTCCAATGCTGCTATCGACCGTGCCCTCCGCGCTGAGGCGTCAGCATTCTACTGTTCATACTGGCGCTACGCTGAACCCCAAGAGCTGCGTCATCCTCTCGGGCGTGACTTGATATGGACGATCAAAGCGAAGATTGGGGGCCTCAAGTTTGCCAAGGCAGCGACCTCCGCCGTCATCGAGGTGATATCCGACGCCGGTTTCTATAGACCATGGGTGAAGTACTCGGGCGAGCTTGGTTTCGACCTCGTCGTTCCCCTTGAATCTATCCCTGGTGATGCTTGGACGGGGGACTTCAAAGCTCTCGATGAGATACAAAGTGAGATCACCAGCTATATCGCGGGCACTTTGATGGAGAGGCCCAACTTTCAGATTGGTCTTGAAGGTTCACACGTCACGATTAGAGAGGGATCAAACACCTGCCTCCTCTCCGAGCTTCGGGCCGGGCGAGGCCTTTTTTTGGTGCCGATGAGCCTGAACCCGAGGTCCGGTTTAGTTTCCCTCCCGGTCGCGCCAGATGAGGTAGAAAGTTTTTCAGTGTTTGACGCCAGCCCAGCCGATGCCTCTCCATATGAATGGACGCCGCAAAACGATGCGGCAAGAAAATTGATACGTCGCGCTCATTCGTGCGCACCAGAGGATCGAGTGGAGGCAGCGCTCGCCCTGTAGTTCATCGACTCCGCTTGAGCGTTCATTCTCCCACAGTTTTATTTTGCCGCGGCCATATCTTAAGGAGCTGGCGTGAGGATATGGCGGAGGAAAATTTGATAAAGAAGATCTCGGCGCTGAAATCGAGTAATATTCGAGAAATTGTGGACGAAAGGATACGCGAGTTCAAAGCGCTGGGCAGGAAGGGCGACAAAGATTGGTTCTCCGAGCTATGTTTTTGCATACTTACAGCTGCTTCTACTGCCAAGCTAGGGATTAAAATTCAGAACGAACTGGGGGCCGATGGATTTTTGACATTGCCATACCAAAAACTCGTATCCAAATTGAAAAGCGTGGGTCATAGGTATTGTGATCAGAGAGCGGAGCGCATAGCAAAGGCCAGGAAATTTTATAATATTAAAGAGATTGTTTCGCGTTTTCCAGATGAACGGAGCGCGAGAGCTTGGCTGGCAGAAAACGTCGATGGCATAGGCTACAAAGAGGCGAGCCACTTCCTCAGAAACGTTGGGTACAGCGATGTTGCGATCCTCGACAGGCACATCTTAAGCCTGATGAGGCAATATGAGTTACCCGAAGGCGCACCAAAAACTCCCACGAAGAAAAAATATCTCGCTGCGGAAGAAAAACTCAGGAAGCTTTCGCAAAGGACGGATCTTTCCTTAGCGGAACTAGATCTTTACCTCTGGTATATGGAAACAGGAGTAGTTTTAAAGTAACATTTTTTAGAGTTCTAAAACAAAAAGCGCCGAGATTTGGGCCCTAGAAGCCTCGGGCCACTCGTTAGCTTACGGTCGACGTAGCTCCGCGCGAACCGTCTTTCGACAGCCCGCCGAACCACGCCGTTCCGACCCATCGCGGATCGTGCGGATTACTCTCACGAGCTTTCCACGCCGCAAACCACCAAGCGCTTTCGAGTCAATCTCTTCAGCCTGCTGGTTTTGGCGTTCATTGGGACTGGCCTCTCCCTCCGAACCCCATCCCAGGGGGATCCAACTGAGATCGACCCTAGAGACTCGTACGGTTCACCCGTCTCGGCGCAATTGTTACTCCGTTTTTCATTACATATAAATATTGCGGTGTTTTGCCAAATCTAGGCCAGTATCGCTCTTTAATCAAGAAAAAGTATCTTCATTATCGTTGAAACAGATAGTTTTATAAGATACATCTTTTCATCCTTAATCCCTCTGTCATATGGCTTCTTTTTGAGATTTCGGGATTTTTTGAGCCAAAAAGAGCAAGCCGTTTTTTTGTTACATATGTATCAATTTGTTACACGTGTAACAAACAAAGTTGATACCTAACGTCGAAATCTTTAAATAATAATGTCATCACTATCAGCACGAAGTTCTCGGGGGTCGAAGATGCCGCGCTGTTGTATCAAATGTTACATGTTTGATGAGTGCGAGAACAAGATCGAGTGTTGCGCAGAGTGCGATTATTTCTCGGATGGCACTTGCTTCTACGCGGAAGAGGAAGAGCTCGTCGAAGAGGAATAGATCTTATCAAACACTTCGTTTCTACAGTTCTTTTCAATTTTTACCCCTAAAGTATAAGTGTATCCAACGCTATTTCGATTTGGTGAGCACATGGCGTATGATCCATTTGATGATTTTTTCAAACAATTTAGGCGAATGTT
>JBGPSS010000023.1:0-10399 GCA_041490225.1 Hadesarchaea archaeon | reverse complement strand
TCGGTGACCTTGTCCACAACTCCCTGCTCTAAGGCCAAGTCACACCCTTTGAATCCCATATCGTTGAAGGACATGTCCCCCCTTCCACCAATATCCGTAACAATGGCGACCCAAATCTCACCAGATTGTTTTCCGGTGGGAGGGCGAGTTACAATATATGCACCGATTCCGGCGATAATAACAATTGCAATCACTAGAATGGCTACGGCTGACATTGCAATCCCTTTATTTTCCAATTTTTCACCATATTAGACTAGCTTACCACGATAAAAAGTTTTCCTAAATATTACCAAGTTGCTGATGGGTAACAACCCCTTGGGGATTCGATGATTAATCACTGAATTTCTAGGCTCCAAGAGAAGCCTTATACTTCTATTTTCCCCATTATCAACTTTCTGAGCTTTTCCCTCGATGTCTTTTCTTTTCTAAAATCCCCTACCTTGACTCCATGATCTAAGACCACGAATCTATTCGCAACTGGCCAAATATGGGAGAGATTGTGAGATATAAAAATAACTGAAAGCCCTCGGCTTTTCATACCTCTTATGCTTTTTAATACTTTTTCCGTTTCTTTAATCGACAAAGCGGCGGTCGGCTCGTCCAGAACAGCAAGTTTGACGCCAAAATATATGCATCTCCCCATGCTTATCGCCTGCTGCTCTCCTCCGGACAAAGTTGAAACTTCCTGTTTTTCTGGAGATCTGATTCTAATGCTGAGATCTTTCAAAGTGCTCTTGCATATTTCACTCATCTTTTTCTTATCCAAGATGTTGAGGGGTCCCACGCGTTTGGTAATTTCCTTTCCCAAAAAAAAGTTTTCCATAATGTTCATTGAGCCTACTAATCCCAAACGTTGGTGAACCGTTTCGATCCCTAGATTCCTGGCCTTCGCGGGAGAAGAAAATTTTATTTTCTTTCCCTCAAAATAGATTTCCCCTTTATCTGGGGGATATACTCCCGTTAGAACTTTTATCAATGTTGATTTACCCGCGCCATTATCTCCCACTAACCCCACGATTTCATTGTAGTCAACTCTGAAATCTACGTTCTTTAAGGCCCAAAATTCGCCAAACCTTTTGCCGATTTTTTTCATTTCCACAAGAGGTTTTTTCTTTCTCATGTCTTCCCCATATAACGTTACAACGTGTCTTTTTTAAGCTATGGCAAAAATAAAAAGTGAACCCTCTGAAAAAGAATTTCCGGCCCACAATTCGATTGAGAGAAACTGCAGTAAAACACGTTTTAATGCTCAAAGATTAAAACAAGGATAGGAGAGTTTATGGATTCGAAACACGACGTTCATCCTCCGAAGCTCAAAAGAAACAAGCTGGAGTGGGATTAAATGAGTTCGCTTGGTGAGCGTTTCTCAGAACTCGCCAAGCCTGCGACTCGAAGTCTTTTTGCGATAGTTATAGGGCTTGTAATCGGGGCCTTGTTTCTAGTTATCCGAGGTTATGACCCACTAGCTGGATTTTACCATCTATTTAAAGGCGCCTTTTTCACCGAGATAGGACTTGCGTCTACGTTGAGTTACACAACAACCCTCCTGCTGGTTGGAATCACGTTTGGCTTGGGAATGAGGGCCGGACTTTTCAACATCGGGGCCGAGGGCCAGCTGATGATAGGGGCCATGGCCGCCGTCTTCGCTAGCACTTTCTCCCTACCTCCAGGCATTAACCTCTTAGTAGGGATTATTTTTTCAATGTTAGCGGGGGCTCTCTGGGCCCTTCCAGTCGCCATCCTCAAGGTCAAGAAAGGGGTCCATGAAGTTGTGTCGACTATCATGCTAAATTGGATAGCATTTTACCTCTGTTTGTATTTGGTGTTAGGACCTCTCTTAAGTCCCGGAATATCTAGTACATCAATACGAATCCCACCAAGCTCTCGCTTTCCCCTTCTATTTGGTACTTTGAGCTCAGCCATATTCATAGCTATACTGTTTGCGATCATCGTCTACTTTATTATGTGGCATACAAGGCTTGGCTGTAAAATAAGAGCAGTTGGCTTTGACCAAGAGTCTGCGCGCTACATGGGAATTAACCCAGGACGCGCCATGATGATCGGCTTTATTATCGGAGGATTGGCGGCTGGATTAGCGGGCGGTGCTTTAATAATGGGTGTACCTCCGAACTACGCCGTCGCTACAAACCTCACAAATATCATTGGTTATGGCTTTGCAGGAATCGCAGTCGCCTTGATCGGTAGGAATCATCCGTTGGGCATGATATTTTCTGCCATATTTTTCGGCGGGTTGTGGTCTGGAAAAAGGAACATGCAGATATTCACAGGTGTTCCGGTGGAAATCGTCGATATTGTGATCGGTATCATCGTGATATGTGCTGCTCTCCCCGAACTGTTAGACATCATCAAGAAAAGGATTAAAAGAGGTACGGGATAAATGATGTTCAAAATTCCTCGATTTCTCACGAAGAAGTCTGTTTTAGTGATCATTCTCTTTGTTGTCGTCATTACAATTTTATATGCAATGCAGTCGGCTGATTTGAAGGTATCTAGCCTTATAATGATCTCGCTGGACGCTATGATTCCGCTTGGGTTGGTAGCAATTGGCGAAGTTGTCAACGAGAGAGCTGGCACGACCAACATAGGACTGGAAGGCATAATGTTATTGAGTTCCTTCGCTGCTGTTTTAGGCGCCGAGAAAACGGGAAACTGGGTCATGGGAATCATCGTCGGGATAGTAACGGGTGCGTCAATCGGGCTAATTCATGGTTTCATAAGCATCTACGCAAAGGGCGACCAAATTATCAGCGGAATGGGCATCAACCTCTTTGCCGCCGGATTTGTCGCCTATGGGATTTGGACTATATGGACGCCCGGCGCCCACATGCTTTCAACAGGTTTGGGGATACCCCGCATATCCACACCCTGGGGGGGCTTAAGTTGGTTCATCCCCCTCACCATAGTTTTGGCTCTCGTGATTCACTTCATTTTCTACAAAACAAGGTGGGGAGTCTGGCTAAGGGCAGCAGGAGAAAGTCCAGGAGCAGTTGATGCTTCTGGAATTAACGTCTTTCGACTCAGACTTCTCGCATGCATCTTCGGTGCCATATTGGCGGCTCTAGCTGGGGCATTCATGAGCCTCGACTGGGTTCACATGACAACCGATTCATTACCAGCGGGGCGAGGTTTTATCGCGCTTGCATGTGTCGTGTTCAGCGGATTGAGGCCCCTTTCAGCCCTTGGAGCCGCCATTATCTTCGGTTTTTTCGGCGGCCTGAGCACATGGATGATGGCTGTTCCCCAAGTCGTGGCTGTCATCCCACCGGGTGTTGATAATTTCGTAAAAATGATCCCTTACATCGTCACTCTAATAGCGGTCGCTGTTGTGATAAGCCGGCGAAGGTTCCCAAAAAGCGTTGGACGGCCCTACCGGCGGGAAGAGATATAAAGGCGATTTTTAAAAAGATGCCCTCAACTAGTATTCGGTTTAGTGCAAGGTCGCCCCGAACTGCCCAACTACTTTCCCCGCTAGCTTTGCACCAATATGGCCAGCTTCTTCGACAGTTTTTCCATTACTGAGGCCGAAGAGGACCCCCGCCGCGTAAAAGTCCCCCGCTCCTGTTGTATCCACAACTTTTACGGAATAGCATGGAATTGGAAATCTCTCGCCATCTGAAAATATGGTCGAACCTTTCATTCCTCTTTTAAGACAAACTATATCTATTTCCTCAGCTAGGTCAAGCGCTGCTTCATCATCCCTTGCGCCGACCAGTGCCTCCAACTCCTCTTCATTTGCAAACAGTATATCTGTGCTTGGAATAATCCTGCGCAATTCATCTTTATTTTTGTTTATTATTGGCGGGCTCTCGAGCGACAACGAGACGCGCACGTTATTCTTTTTTGCAAACTCAATCGCGCCGCGGGCGCTTTTTGCTATCCTTCCTTTTGTGAGAAGCATTATCGATGTAAGGTGAAGAAAATTTGAGTTTTTTATCCCATTTTTGGGAAGCGCGTCATAATCTCTGCTGTTTCCCAGATCCACCGCGAATGTGCGCTCGTAGTCAGGTGTGATAAAAGCAAGAATTTTTCCTGTGTGCCCCTGCTTTTTTTCTAAAAATGAGTCAACATGCTGGGCGTACAAGCTGTCTTCGAAGATCTTGCCTGCTCCATCTTCTGCTATATTGCTCGCATACGCAGATTTGCCCCCAAGAAAACACACCCCTTCACATGTGTTGCGCGCGTTGTCTCCAGGGAGGCACGTGAAAATGGAATCCGAAACCCTAGAGTACAGCTCATCGAGTTTTTCGCTGGGCATAAAATTCGAGGCACCTTTTATCAAACTGTTTTTCACCAAAAAATCGTCATTTGATTTGACAAAATAATCCACGAGCGCAGTTCCTATCCCAAATATATCGTATGTCTTCGTCATACACAAAACCGATGCTATTTGGTTAATAAATCTGTTTTTATCCCGTGCTGGACGAGCGGTTGGTGACGCAGGAATCCGGCGAGCCCTTGGATATCTTTAACGTCCTTGCGCAACAGCGCCTTCAGTTTTTCACGTATATCAGTAATCGGTTCGACGCCGAGTCTTTTCAAGTGCTCAGCACAAAATTTCGCGAGTTTGTTCCCGGCGCGATCGAAGTCTGTTAAAATGATGATTTGTTCGAAACCCGCCAAATTCTCCAAGAAATTTAACAATGTTTTGCTTCCACTCGATATCCTGAAAATCTTTTCTTTAACATTTAACTTGCGTAGCGTCTTTTCGTCTTCTATCCCTTCGACCAAGATAGGCACACCATCGCTGGAACACTCCCTTAACTCATCGAGAAGCCCTTCGACCTGTTCAAGCGTTTCTTTCGTAAGCAAGCGACCACCATTTTTGTTTGTTACACGTGTAACAAAAAATCTCACAGCTCGCGTTCGCCCGGACCGCGGTCACCAACCCACAGGCCCCGCCGCATGCAACGCGCGCAAACGTTGACGTCGCGGGCAAAACAACTCGAACACACCGTCTCACCGCAGATCCCGCATCTGTAGACATCTATAGTAACCCGCCCGCATATCGCACACACAGTCGCTACTTTACCCATGCCATCTCCATAGCAATCCTTTTATGAGCGCCCTTTTGAATTTTATTCCTCAGGTGTTTTGATGGAAATCATCTCTATGGGTTGGCATGAATTTGATAAAGCTGTGAGTTCGCTGGCGAACATCCTGAGACAAAAGTACGACCCAGATATCATCGTTGGGGTTGCGCGAGGTGGCCTTTTTCCGGCGGTGCGGCTCTCGCACCTCATGGGCGACAAGACGCTCCGCATCATCCACGTAAAGTACTACAAAGGCGTGAACTTGCGGATGAAGAAACCCGAGCTGCTCGCGGACGTTGGACGGCTAAAAGGCAAGGTGCTCGTGGTGGATGACGTTGCAGACACGGGGACGACTTTAGAATTCGTGGTCAAGCACGTCAAGCGAAAAGGCGCGAGAGAGGTCAAAGTCGCGACCATTGCCATGAAGACGCACTCATCCTTCAAGCCAGATTTCTTTGTATTCGAAACGGATAATTGGATAATTTTCCCATGGGAAGAAATGCCCGTCAAGGAGCAACGTCAGTAGGGCCTGCTTTTTAGCTTAAGCTTGTAGCCTATGAAATTTGTCGCCAGATGTAGAGCCGGGGTTATCATAAATATCGCAATTATCGCCTGCCAGCTTGGCACTTCGACCGGACTGGCGAGGAGCAACGCGATGATAACAAAGCCCAGCTGATCCAACCCCAGCAGAGCCCCACCCCTTTCGATTCCCAAGCGGCGTTTGATGAAGCTCCCCATCAGATCGCCGAGGAGTGCCCCTAGGGCGAGCAGAAAGCCCAGCGAAAAATAATGCGAGAACGAACCTTTGGCGATGCCCTGAAGCACACCTATCACAGTACCAGCTACTATGCCAGCCACAAACCCACGAACGGTCTTTCCATCACCAAAAATGCGGCGCCCATCTCCAAGGCACCTCTTGCCGTCCAGAGGTTGCCCCCCGCCGAGCACGACCGGCGTAGCGTTTGCGAAGTAAGCCGGTAGAATAAACCAGAGCGCTGAGCCAATTATCTCAATTACTTCGTTCAACCTCGCCACCTTTTTAAAGTGGGTTTGATAACCCTAATATCAAGAGAAGTTGAATAACTCTTAAGTATGCGCTTCTTTGAATAGTGAATGATTGAAATGGCGGAAAAACTGCTCAAAAAGACGAAAAGTCTCTGTCCTGAGTGCATGAAAGTGATAGAGGCGGAAGTGGTCGAGAAGGACGGCAAAGCACTTATTAGGAAGACGTGCCCGAAGCACGGTAGCTTTGAAGACGTTTACTGGTCCGATGCCCAGATGTACAAACGGGCCCAGAAGTTCGCCCGAGTCGGCAAAGGCATCGAAAACCCTCGCACCAAAGAGGAAAAAGGTTGCCCATTTGACTGCGGCATCTGCCCAAACCACAAATCACACACAGTTTTGGGGATAATCGATGTCACTAATCGATGCAACATGCGCTGCCCGATATGCTTCGCGAATGCTGCGGCCGCTGGTTATGTCTATGAGCCCACGTTCGAACAAATCGTCGCGATGATATACAACCTCCGAGAAAACAAGCCGGTGCCAGCACCTGGGTTACAACTTTCGGGCGGCGAACCGACCATCCGCGATGATCTCCCAGACATCATACGCGCCGCAAAGGAGGCTGGATTCCCACACATAGAGGTGAACTCTAACGGTCTGCGCCTCGCCCAAGACTTTGATTTCGTGAAGAAGCTTGTGGATGCAGGTGTGAGCACGATCTACCTCCAATTCGACGGGGTCACGCCTGAGCCATACAAAATCACGCGGGGACAGGATGTCCTCAAGTATAAGCTGAAAGCCATCGAAAACTGCCGAAAGGCTGGCCTAAAAAGCGTCGTGCTCGTCGTTACCCTCGTCAAAGGCGTCAACGACCATCAGCTCGGCGACATCATCAAGTTCGCGATTAAAAACATTGACGTCGTCAAATGCATCAACGTGCAACCCGTGTCGTTCGCCGGGCGAATCTCTCAAAAGGACCGGGCTAAATGGAGGATAACCATCCCTGACTTTCTGAAAGCCGTCGAGAAGCAGACCGGCGGGCAAATCGCTGCCTCTGATTTCTACCCCGTCCCGTGCGTGGTGCCGATCTCCAACTTCGTCGAGGTGTACAAGGGTAAGCGCTATGTGGAGTTCACGACCCATGAGCACTGCGGCGCTGCAACCTACGTCTTCACTGACGATGGCAAGATAATACCCATAACCAGGTTCGTTAACGTCGAGAAGCTGTTCGAACTCTTGGATAAATATGCAGAAGAACTTGAGCACGGCGGGTTCGGCGCCAAGACGAAAGTTATCGCAAAGGCACTCAAGGACGTGCCAGGCACCATCGACATGAGAAAAGCACCTAAAGGCTTCAACCTGCTGAAGATAATACTCAATGTGATTCGAACCGGTGATTATTCAGCTATCGTGGAGTTCCACGAGAGGGCCTTGATGATCGGATGCATGCATTTCATGGATGCTTATAACTTCGACCTTGAGAGAGTTGAGCGGTGTGGTATCCACTACGCCGTGCCAGACGGGCGCCTGATACCCTTCTGTACCATGAATTCCATTCACAGACAAACAGTGGAGAAGAAGCTCGGCGTTCCAATAAGTAAAACAAAGAGCAAAAGTAAAACTTAAAAAGCAGTCTCCGCTGATATAAGTTAGTAAATTTTACTGACCTTTAGGGAGGGATACTATGGCAAGTCAATTAGGTGGCACGCCGATATTGGTGTTGCCTGAGAGGTTCAGCAGGTACATGGGCCGAGACGCCCAGCGCATGAACATCACTGCGGCGAGGATAATCGCAGAGGCCGTGCGCACGACGCTCGGGCCGCGCGGCATGGACAAGATGCTCGTCGACAATATGGGAGATGTCGTGATAACTAACGACGGCGTCACAATTTTGACGGAGATGGATGTAGAGCACCCCGCCGCGAAAATGATGGTCGAGATAGCGAAGACGCAGGAAGATGAGGTCGGCGATGGGACAACTACCGCGGTCGTGTTGGCTGGTGAACTACTGAAGAAGGCGGAGGATCTTCTCGATCAGGACATCCACGCCACTGTCATTGCAACTGGATACAGGCGGGCCGCGGAGAAGGCTCAAGAAATCTTGGACAAGATGGCGATAAAAGTGAACAAAGATGATGAGAAAGTTCTCAAACAGATCGCGATGACATCGATGAGCAGCAAGGGCACTGAGGCGAAGGGCGATAAACTCGCCGAGCTTTGTGTCCAAGCAGTCAGACAGATCGTCGAGGAGGACGGCAAAATCGTCGCCGACATAGACAACATCAAAGTCGAGAAGAAGAGCGGTGGAAGCTCCGCTGACTCGCAGCTCATAAAAGGTATCATCCTCGACAAGGAGCGAGTACATTCTGGGATGCCGAAGCGCGTGGAAAAAACAAAGATAGCTCTGTTGAACTTTGCGCTTGAGGTAGAGAAGACTGAGACCGATACCAAAATCAACATAACCGATCCAGAGCAGCTGAAAGCCTTCCTCGCCGAAGAGGAGCAGATGCTGCGCAAGATGGTCGAACAGATAAGCAAATCCGGTGCGAACGTCGTGTTCTGCCAAAAAGGGATAGACGACATGGCCCAACACTTCCTCGCTAAGGCGGGAATACTCGCAGCGCGCAGGGTCAAGGAATCTGATATGGACAAGCTGGCTCGCGCCACGGGCGGCAAGATAGTCACAAGTGTTAAGGACTTGATCGCTGGTGACCTCGGTCGCGCGGACCTCGTGGAGGAGCGCAAGGTGGCTGGGGACGAGATGATTTTCGTCGAGGGTTGTAAAGATCCAAAAGCGGTGAGCCTGCTGGTCCGCGGTGGGACCGAGCATGTCGTCGATGAAGTAGAACGCGCTGTGCATGACGGCATCTCCGTGATATCTGCAACTATTGAAGACGGTAAGATGGTCGCCGGTGGTGGGGCCCCCGAAGTGGAGCTAGCCAAGCAGCTGCGGGAGTACGCTGAAACCGTCGGTGGCCGGGAGTCGCTCGCCATCAATGCTTTTGCGGACGCCGTCGAGATAATACCACGAACATTGGCGGAGAACGCTGGATTAGATCCAATCGATATACTCGTCCAACTCCGCGCAGCCCACGATAAGGCGAATGGCGTAGTAGTAGGACTAGATGTCTTCAGCGGAAAAACCACTGACACTTCAAAGCTCGGCATCGTCGAACCTCTCCGGGTGAAGACCCAAGCGATCAAATCGGCGAGCGAGGTTGCGGAGATGATCCTGCGCATCGACGACGTCATCGCCGCGGGCAAGCTCGAGAGAGGTCCTCCAGGCTCAGGCGCTGGAGCAGGCATGGAAATGATGTAGGGGGTCTATCCATATTTCCGAGAAAATATACTCGCTTTGAAAAGGCCCGGATAATAGGCGCTAGGGCGCTCCAGATATCCATGGGTGCCCCAGTGCTGATAGAACTCAAAGAAAACACCACGAATCCGATAGACATCGCACTTTTGGAGTTTGAGAAAGATGCGATCCCGATAACCGTGCTGAGGAAACTGCCGAGCGAGAAGAGTGTGCCTGCGTCTTAGCTCATTTTGGCTAAATTTTGTTGAGAAGTTATAAACTTACCACTATACATTTAGAATTGTGGTCGGATGGGCGTCAAACTCGGCGACATAGTGCTAAAAACAAAAATTGAGCTCAAGCAGCTGAGCGGCAAGATAATAGCAATCGACGCCATGAATTCGCTCTATCAATTTTTAGCCATCATACGACAACGCGACGGGCAGCCGCTCAAAGACTCGAGGGGTAGGGTCACATCCCACCTCTCAGGAATTTTTTACAGGACCACCAACCTCGTAGAACTCGGGATCCGCCCCATCTATGTGTTCGACGGCGAGCCACCGAAGCTGAAGCGACGCACGGTCAAGGAGAGGATCGAGCTGAGGAAAGAAGCAGCGAAGGAGTGGGAGGCCGCACTGGAAGCTGGTGATGTAGAAGGAGCGCGAAAATACGCACAGCGCGCGGGGCGATTGACGGACGATATGGTATCCAGCTCGAAGAAGCTCTTGGATGGCATGGGGGTGCCATGGGTCCAAGCTCCGTGTGAGGGTGAAGCTCAAGCGGCAAACCTAGTCCAGCGGGGCGATGCGTGGGCTGCCGGGAGCCAAGATTTCGATAGCTTGCTCTTCGGCGCGCCGCTCTTGGTGCGAAACCTCGCAATCACGGGGAGACGAAAACTTCCAGGAAAAGACGTATACGTGGAAGTCTCGCCCGAGTTGATGGAGCTTCAGACCATGCTGAAGGAGCTCGGCATAACTAGAGAACAACTCGTCGACATCGGCATCCTCATCGGCACCGACTACAACGAGGGGATAAAAGGAATCGGGCC
>JBGPSS010000022.1:0-10541 GCA_041490225.1 Hadesarchaea archaeon | reverse complement strand
CGTAGAGCTCGCGGACAAGCTTTTCGCGGAGCCAACGATGGTAGCGAGGCTCAGGCGGCTCAGAGAACTCATGGACAAGCACACCTCGGTGCTGACGTTCGTCAACACCCGCGAAGCCGCAGAAACTCTCGGATCGAGGATGCGCATGTGGGACGCTGGTTATCCAGTGGCCGTACATCACGGTTCCCTTGCAAAGGAGGTGCGCATCGAAGCCGAGGAAAAATTCAGGAATGCAAAACTCAAGGGCTTGATCTGCACCTCATCGATGGAGCTCGGTATCGACATCGGCGCTGTGGATTTGGTCGCGCAATACATGTCCCCTCGACAAGTCACGAGGCTCGTCCAGCGAGTCGGGCGATCCGGCCACAAAGTAGGGGAACTTTCACAGGGCATCGTGCTCGCCGCGAACCCAGACGACGTTGTGGAGGCCGCCGTCATTGCCAAGCGAGCGTTGACGGGGAAACTTGAACAGACAAAAGTTCAGGAAAAATCTTTAGATGTTTTGGCTCATCAGCTAGCTGGGCTTTCTTTGGACGTTAACAACATCAGCCTAGATGCCGCACATGCGTTGATAACCAGCGCGTATCCATATCGCAACCTCTCGAAGGATGAGCTCGCCGACGTGCTCCAGCAGCTCAAAGCGCGGGGGCTAGTTTGGGTGAAAGATGGAAAATTTGAACGGAGGAAGCCTAGTTGGGAATACTACTTCACGAACCTCTCGATGATCCCAGACACAAAGCGCTACCGCATCTACGACATCGCCTCTCGTAGATCCATAGGTACGCTCGATGAAGAGTTCGTCGCGGGGAGCGCAGAGCCCGAGATGAGCTTCATCTGCAAAGGGGAAGCGTGGAAAATTGTGTCGATCGAGGAGGACCGCGTGCTCGTCGAACCCGCAGGCGACCCTCTCGGCGCCATTCCTGCGTGGGAGGGCGAGCTAATCCCTGTGCCTTTCGAGGTCGCGCAGGACGTCGGGAAAATTAGAGGGGAAGTCTGGAAACGTCTTAAGGCCGGAGGCAGCGCCGAGCAAGTGGCGGGCGAGCTGTATGAGAAATATCCCATCGAAATGAAGGCTGCGGCTTGGTTCGTGAGGCAGATGGAGGAACAATCGAAGGAGAGCCAACATCTGCCGACCGACAAACAACTCGTGATAGAAGCCTACGAACAGTTCGCTGTTCTACATGCCTGCTTCGGCTCCCTCGTCAACGAGACGCTCGCGCGAGTCCTAGCTGCGTTGCTCTCATCGAAATTTGGGGCGAGCGTCGAGGTGAAAATTGATCCCTATCGGATAGCGTTCAAATTCCCGATCATTGCAAAGCTGGAGCTCGTGGAGCAATCGCTGAGGGAACTCAAGCCAGAACATGTTGGAGGAATTTTGCAGCTGACGTTGGGGGACAGCTCAATGTACAGGTGGCGCCTCATCCACGTCGCGAAGAGATTCGGCGCGATTAAAAGGGATGCTGACCTCTCGCGCATCAACCCGCGGAGGATCGCAAGGGCTTTTGAGGGCACACCAATCCAAGTTGAAACGATGCGTGAAATTTTGCTCGATAAGCTCGATATTGCAAAAGCGAAGGAAATCATTGGGCTCATCCAAGATGGAACCATCAAGCTGGCCACTATCGCGAGGATGTACGACGAGGGGCCGACGCCGCTGAGTTGGCCGGTGTTGAACGAGCTCGCGAGTGCGGGGGAGCTCGTGGTGCCGAAGAGGGCCGAGCGAGAGATACTGCTGGCGCTCAAGGATCGCCTGCATAGGAAGGAGGTGCGGCTCTTCTGCATGAACTGCTACAAGTGGTCGACGATGACGCGGGTCGAGCGCTTGCCCGAGTTCCCGACGTGCGGCAACTGTGGCGCGAGGTTGTTGACGACGTTGCCCTACGACTCGCGGGATATGCTGGCGGCAATCAAAAAATATGCGGCTGGCAAGCGAATGAAGGAGAGCGAACGAAAACTTGTCACACAGGCTGAGAAGGCCGCTGCGCTTATACTCGCCAGTGGCAAGCAAGCTTTAATCGTGCTGTCCGCGCGTGGGATCGGGCCGAAAACTGCGTCAAGGATTCTCTCGTATCAATTTAAGGCTGAAGATGATTTCTACCGCGCGATTTTGCAAGCGGAGCGGCTGTACGCGAGGACGCATCAATTCTGGGGAGATTAACAGAGACAAAGTTAAAACCAGACCACACTAACAATCTAATGAATTACATGAATGTAAAAATCAGACCTTGGGGAGTGTTCCAAGAGATCATTGGCGAGCGAGAGCTATCGATGGAGATCCCAGAAACTTTCACCATCAGTAATTTACTCGTTCGTCTCACAGGCAGCTACGGCAAAAAATTTGGAGATGAACTATTCCAACCTAATATCAAAAATATTAAGCCATACATCAAAATCCTTCACAACGGCCATGGCGCGAAACTCGACTCTAAACTCCGCGATGGCGATATTGTGGCAATTTTTCCGCCGGTTGGTGGTGGTTAGTTGGTTCACGAAAAAATCATCCACGACCCAGTACATGGAGGCATTCGCCTCGGCGGATTGGTTTTGGATTTCATAGACACGCCCGAAGTGCAGAGGCTACGGAGCATCCGCCAGCTTGGCCTAGCGAACCTCGTCTTCCCCGGAGCAAACCACACACGCTTTGAGCACACGCTTGGCGTAGCCTACCTAGTAGAACGTTTGGGGCGCGAACTCAAGCTTTCCAAAAGAGAACTCAACATGCTCCTCGCTGCAGCTGTGTTACACGATATCGGGCACGCTCCCTACTCGCACACGCTCGAGTACCTGATGACCGACTACCTAAAGAAGGACCACATGGAGCTGACGGGCGATATCATCCTCGGTAAAACTAGCATCTACGGTGAGGACGAACTTGAAAAATTTAGCATGCTGCATGTGCCCTCTGTCGTTGATGTGCTCGCGAAATATAGGATACCGCCGAACGAGGTCGCACAGTTACTTCTCGGGAAGCACCGCAAACCATATCTCGGCCAGATAATCCATGGCGAAATCGACGTCGACCAGCTGGACTACCTCCTCCGAGATGCACACTTCACAGGCGTGGCCTTGGGGATGGTGGATACCGATCGCCTGCTGCAAACTCTCACCGTGTACAAGAGTCGCTTGGCCATCGCGAGCAAGGGCATCGAAGCGGTTGAGGGATTGCTCACTGCGCGGGCGCTGATGTACACCTCGGTCTACTATCACCACACAGTCAGGATAGCTGAGCTGATGTTGGCGAACGCTGTTGAGTTTGCGATCGAACAAGGAGGCGGGCGGATAAACAAAGATAACTTCTATCGCTTGACGGACTCCGAGCTACTCGAGCGCCTCAACGAGATTCGAGGATATCCGCACGAGATCGTCACGAGGCTGCGCTACCGGCAGCTCTTCAAGACGGCGTACGTGGAGGAGCGCAGGGAGCTGTCGCCAGCCGAGAAAAAAAGGATACTCAAAAAATACAGCGGATGGGGCCGCGTTCATGAGCTACAGAACAAGATCGCCGACAAAGCTGGCGTGCCGAGAGGTTACGTTATATTGGATGTGCCTGTGATCGACATCCTGATATCCGAGCCACGCCTCGAGAAGGTAGAAGTGCCCGTGCTCATCGGAAAAAAGCTAGTCGAGCTCTCCGCGCTATCACCGATAGCTGCGGCGTTGAAAAAGAGGCAGGCCCCGCGATACCAGCTCAGGATAGTCGCCGCACCTAAATATATCAACAAAATCAAAAAAGTTGCAGAAAAGATATTACCTTAGCGCATCGCGCCCTCTACTCGTGAGCTCCATGCGATCGTCGATGTAGCCTAAAATTTGAAGGCCTCTTACCTGATTTTTAGCAACAATCGTGGGCAGGCCCGCATCGGCAGCCGCCCGATCGATGGTGGCGCCTGAGCTCATGCTCTTTAGCAAAATCCTACCAGCATCCCCGACGAGGATCTCCTTCGCAAGCTTCTCCTTTGTGACCTGGTCGATCCTCACGCTCATCGCCAAGATGCCATCGACCATCTCAGAGCCTATCTCCACAGCATATCTTGCGACGAGCTGCTGTCTAATTGAGGATGATCCGGCCAACGCCATCTCCACGTTTTCCAGTTCCCTCACCAAAGTGGTGAGCTCGGCGATATCTTTCAGTTTCTTATCGTCCGTTGTGTTGATGTTTTCACGCAATGACTCGTTGACGCTCTGGAGTCTCTTTATTTCTCCGCGCAGTTTATCGATGCCCGAGGAAAGTTTTTTCACCCTGAAAATGCCTCCGCCGGAGAACAGCATTATCGCGAGCAAAACTAGAATTATCAACACGAGTATTGCTTCTACAACTATCGTGTCTATTGTCACCGACCCACCAATGATGTCTATTCATCAGAGGATTTAAGGTTCTCTGATTGTTTTGCCATACCGCAAGTATTAATACCGCATTCTCGTAAAAATACTCGAAACGTTTGTATAAGGTGTTAAAATGGCAAAACGGCAGGAGCCCCCAAAATTATCGCCAGAAGAACGTGTTAAAAGTTTTGAGGAAGTTGAAGGCGTTTATCTCCCCCATCAAGCGATAGCCGAAGCCGCGAGATGCTTATTTTGTAACGATGCCCCCTGCATCAAGGAGTGTCCCGCATGCATCGACATCGCCAAGTTCATCCGGCGAATCAAAACAAAAGATTTTCGCAGCGCCATTCGAACGATAAGAGAAAGCAACGTTCTGGCGGGAGTGTGCGCGCGAGTATGCCCAACAGAAAAACTGTGTGAAAAGCCATGCAGCGCCACCGGGATTGTAGAGTCTGCAAATATCGCCGCCCTTCAGCGGTTTGTGACCGATCTCGAGATGAAGGAGGGAATCAAGCTATCTAAAAAGGCGGCGCTGACTGGGAAGAAGGTCGCGGTAATCGGCTCGGGCCCAGCGGGTCTCGCCGCAGCAGCGGAGCTGGCTAAAGCGGGCCACGGGGTGACCATCTTTGAAGCGAAATCGCTGCCGGGCGGAGTACTGACATGGGGTATTCCTCCTTATCGGCTTCCAAAAGACGTGGTGATGGCCGAAATCGACCCCATCAAACAGCAGCTTGGCGTGGAGATAAAAACCGATACACCTATCGACGAAAAGTTTACCATCGACACCATCTTCAACCAAGGCTTCGACGCCATCTTTATCGCTACTGGAGTTGGAAAACCTTACTCCGTTAGAATGCCCGGAGAAGACCTTGAAGGTGTTTATTCGGCTCTGGAGTTGCTCTCTCAAGTAAATGTTCATTACTCCAAGCCATCTTTAGGAAAATTTCCATTAAGGATAGGAAAAAAGGCGCTCGTCATCGGAGGCGGGAACGTGGCTATGGACGCTGCGTGTAGCCTTCTGCGACTAGGAGCTGAGGAGGTTCATGTTCTTTGCCTCGAATCGTCCGAGGAGATGCCCGCGTTTCCATCGGAGATCGAGTTTGCAAATGAAGAGGGAATTGTGTTTCACCCGCGGTCTAAACCATTGAGGATAATCGGGAATGAAAATGGCAGGGTGAAAGGTTTCGAAGGCGTCGGTATAAGATGGAAAGAGCCAAACAATTTTTCACCGTCCAACGCTGTCCCGATCGAGGGTGCCGAGTTCAGTCTGGAGATTGAAACGGTTATCGAAGCCATCGGTCAAGGACCAGATCCTTCACTGACCTCAATCCTATCTGGCATACAGACAAAGGGACAGGGCTTGATCGTCGTCGATAAGGAGACCCGCATGACTTCTCGTGAGGGCGTTTTCGCTGGCGGGGACATCGTCAATGGTGGAGATACGGTCGTCCAGGCAGTAGCTGAGGGGAAGAAGGCTGCAGAAGGGATAATTAACTATTTAAAAAGCAAGAGTGAGAAATAAAAGCTAATCCACCATTCAAAAAAGGAGGCGATGATGAATGTCAGGTGAAGTTGATCTTTCGGTTGAACTTTGCGGGGTGAAATTTGCTAACCCATTTGTCCTCTCCGCTGGCCCGCCCACGGACGATGTCAAGATGTTAAGACGCGCATTCGACGCAGGTTGGGCCGGGGCGATTCTCAAGACAACATCTGTCGAGAGCGAGGTAGTGGAACTTGTCTACCCCATGATGGCTGGGTTGGACTTTGAGGACAAAAAAATCATCGGGTTGGGCAACATCGACCTGATTTCCGAGCACCACATCGATGAAGTTGAAGGGAGAGTAGCGGAGCTGAAGAAGGAGTTCCCGAATAACGTCGTGGGCGCGAGTATGATGGGGGCCAAAAAAGAGGATTGGCAAGCGCTCGTCAGACGTTTGGAGGCTGCCGGCGTGGACTTCATCGAATGCAGTTTTTCGTGCCCTCAAGGATCGATGGGAGAAAAGCACGGTGCGATGGTCGCGCAAGATCCGAAATTGACGAAGGAAGTTGCATGTTGGGTAAAAGCCGCTGCAAAAAGGGTGCCTGTATTTATAAAAATTACGCCGATGGTAGCGGACGTAGTGGAGGTCGGGCGAGCGGTGAAAGAAAGCGGCGCTGATGGCATCACGGCCAGCAACACCATACCGGCTTTGATGGGGATCAATCTTGACACGTTTGAACCATACCCCACCGTCGATGGAAAGTCTTCCTACAGTGGCCTCTCGGGGGCCGCGATCAAGCCAATTACCTTGCACATTATCGCAGAACTCGCGAAACACGTTGGACTCCCCATCTCTGGGACGGGTGGCGCCACGACCTGGCAGGACGTGGTGGAGTTCCTGCTCGTCGGAGCCACAAACGTGCAATTCTGTACTGCGGTTATGCGCAATGGGTACCGGATAATAGACGATCTGAAGGACGGTCTCATCAATTATCTAGAGGACAAAGGGATGAGCAGCCCATCTGAATTGATCGGCCGAACTCTCCCCAAGATAGTCACGCACCCAGAACTTTCGCGCGAGTACAAGGTTATCTCCGATATAAACCGTAAAACGTGCGTGAAGGACGATCTCTGTTACATAACATGTCGGGATGCTGGGCACGAAGCGATTGAATTAGATAAAGAGAGGTTACCGGTGGTCGACGAGGAGAAATGTGTGGGCTGCGGGCTGTGCGTGGCAATCTGTCCAGTTTGGGATTGCGTAAAATTGAAACGAGTGGAAAATAAAAAGAAGTGAGCGATGCTCGTGCTCGCTTGAAGGAAGTTGATTTCGTGGCAGAAACTATCCTGATAGGGAATGGAACGCTAGTCACGTTGGGAGAAAAAAACAGGGTAATCAAAGATGGAGCAGTTCTTATCGAAGGCAACACCATCAAGGATTTTGGAAGGACCGATGAGTTAAAGAGCAAAAATCCAAAATCAGAGTTCATCGATGCTTCTGGCAAAGTGGTGATGCCTGGCCTGATCTGTGCTCACCATCACCTCTATTCTACATTTGCTAGGGGGATGGCCATACCGGGCAAACCAGCAGAGAACTTCGTGGAGATATTGGAGAAACTCTGGTGGAAGTTGGACAACGTTCTTACCAAGGAGGATATTTACTACAGCTCTTTGATCCCCCTGATCGAATGCGTAAAAAATGGGACCACAACGATCATCGACCACCACGAGAGTCAATCCTACCAAAAAGGAAGCTTGGACGAAATTGCTAGAGCAGTGAATAAAGTTGGGATTCGTAGCTCTCTGTGCTTGGGAACGTCTGATCGGTATGAAAGAGGAAAAGAGGGGCTTGGGGAAAATGAACGTTTTCTTTCTTCTCTCAAATCTAGGCCATCGGAACTCGTAAAGGGGATGGTCGGCTTACATGCGGCCTTCACTGTGAACGATGATACACTGGACAAGTCTGTCAAGTTGGCAAAAAAATATGGGGTTGGGATCCACGTTCACTGCGCCGAGGACAAGGCTGACGAGGACGACAGCTTGAAAAAATATAAAATGAGGGTGATCGAGAGATTGAATTCACACGGAGCACTGGGAGAGAAGTCCATCGCCGTTCACTGTGTTCATGTCGATAAAAAAGAGATAGATATTTTGAAATCCACCGGAACCAACGTGGTTCACAATCCTGAGTCGAATATGAATAATGCCGTGGGTTGCGCTGATGTCTTGGGGATGATGGAGAAAGGAATCGAAGTTGGTCTGGGCACCGATGGAATGTCTTCGGATATGCTCTCCCAGATGAGATGCGCCTATCTACTACATCGTCATGTAAAAAAGGATCCACGAGTCGCATTTTTGGAAGCACCGACGATGCTCCTGAACAACAATCCCAAAGTTGTGAAGCGGGTTGCTGGTTGGAGGGTTGGGGAAATCGCAAAGGGTGCTCTGGCAGACATAATCTTGATCGACTATATACCACCGACCATCTTAAATGAGAATAACTTTCTTGGCCACCTGATATTCGGCTTGGTTGATGCAACAGTGGATACGACGATATGTAATGGAAAAATTTTGATGAGAGACAAGAAATTGGTGGGTCTAGACGAGAAGTCCATCGCCCAAAAAGCATCTCAACTGGCATCGGAACTTTGGAAGCGTTTTTGAATATTTAGAACCGCAACGCTCGCGCTGGGCAAACCGATACACAGAGACCGCAGCCGTAGCATTTGCCGGGGTCTATCTTAGCTTTCTTGCCTATTATTCGAGCTGCACCATACACGCAGTATTTTTCACAGAGCCCGCAACCTGTGCATTTTGATATCAAGACCTCGGGCGGCTTGGCCTTGGTACGCATTGGTCTTTCTGGCAAGTGCTTCAACGCAACACCACGGAAGTCCTCTATCGAGTTATAGTTTTTGGCACGCATGAAACGCGTCATATCATCGGCTATCAATCCGTAGACTTTCGGCCCGTGGGTTATTGCCGCCGTAGATACCTGGACAGCCGACGCGCCAGCCATGATGAACTCGATCGCGTCTCGACCATCCGTTATGCCCCCGACACCTATCACGGGTATTTTGACGGCTCGGCAGATATCAGCAACGCAACGCAGGGCGAGCGGTTTGATCGCTGGACCTGAGAGCCAACCATATCCACTCACGCTGCCCAACATCGGTAGGGCATTTTCTATATCTATCGAGAGGCACGTCCCGAGCGTGTTGATTGCGACTATTCCATTCGCACCCGCACCTTCTGCTGCTTTCGCCAAATCCGATATATTCAACACATTTGGGCTGAGCTTCACGAACACCGGAACACTAACCGTCTCCTTCGCAGCCTTCGTGGCTTCAACAATTAGCGCTGGATCAGGGCCTAGGTATTGAGTAGAGAGTTCCAGCGCGTCCACCCCCGCTTTAACGACCTTTGGTGCTAGCTCTCGTATTTCCTCTGGCTTGTAACCTATGCTAGCTATCAACGGCAGGCCGGTCTTCTTCGCCTTCGCATACTCAAACTTCAACCATCGCTCGAGGGGCAGATCCGACCAGAGCTCGGCGCTGAGGAGACTATCCCTCACTTTTATCATGCACGGGCGTGGCACCTCCGCAGGCGAAACGCTTACTGTTTTTGCCACGAGCGCACCAGCGCCGCCCTTCGCTGCTGCCACGAGAGCATCCCCGTCCTTGGTAGTTGGGCCAGCGGCGGTCATGATAGGATTGCGCAACTTCAACCCGCAGATTTCGACGTCCAAGCTGACCACGCGTTACCTCCTTATAGCCCCAAGCTTCATCCAGAGTTTCTCTGCGGCTCTTCTAGAAATCTTAGTCACCTCACATTCCTCCATCGTCAACACCTTCCGATTTCGCATTACAATGTTGCCTCCTACGATGACGGTCTCGACATCATCACCATCGACGGTGTTCACAATATGTCCTACGACGCTCTCAGGCCTCAATGGTGTTGGAGCGGTCGATGGATTGACGATTATCACATCAGCCAATTTTCCAGGTTCAAGTGAGCCCAGCTCGTTCTCCATCCCGTAGAGCTCCGCTCCACGAATGGTCGCCATCTCGAGCGCTTCCATTGGAGAGATGACTCTGGGATCGCGGAGTGCCACCTTGTGCAATAGAAAAGCAGCACGAATGTTCTCAAATCCGTCAAAGATGTAGCCGTCATTGCCTAGACCAACAGGGATCCCCATCTTGAGCATTTTAGGAACAGCAGCAGCACCGACGGCATTCAACATGTTGCTCATTGGATTGTGTGCGACCTTTGCTCCAGTGGATTTAATTATCTCCAGCTCATCGTCGTTCACATTGACGCAGTGCGCTAGCACAACATCTGAACTGAGCAAGCCGACATCGCGCAGACGTTCGACGGTGCGCTTCCCGTATCTCTCGTAGTTGTGGAGCGTGTCGATGAGTCCTTCTGACGTGTGGATGGTGATTGGCGCCTTGTACTGGCTCGCGATGTCCCTAACGTATCGAATCAGTTCGTCTGAAACAGTGAAGGAAGCGTGGATGCTGAACATCCCCCGAACTCGGCGCATCTTTTCCTTTTTAACCTTCTTGATGAAACGTTCATTCTCCCTGACGCCCTTCGCACCTTCGGCATGGGTCCTTCGCTCCGTCGCCTCGAACGCTATGATGCCCCTGATGCCAGATTTATCTACCGCATCAGCGATCCTATCGAGCACTCCAGTTATCGAATTCGGACCAGAGAAAGTATCGGCGAACAAAGT
>JBGPSS010000021.1:0-10588 GCA_041490225.1 Hadesarchaea archaeon | reverse complement strand
GCGGTGGGACAGGGAGCGGCCCAATCATGTGCCCATACTTCCGTCTTGGCAATCAAAACACCGAGAACTAGTATTGCGCTGCCTAATTAAAATTATAAAGCAGTGTAAAGCATACAATACCAAGGTGGCCAAATGGCAAAAATTCCAGTGGCGATTTTAGGCGCTACGGGCGAAGTCGGGCAGAAGTTCGTGGTTAATTTGCAGAAGCACCCGTGGTTCGAGATAAAGGCGCTGTACGCGTCGGAAAGATCGGCTGGCAAGAAGTACACGGACGCGCTGGACTACGGAAGGGAAAGCTCAAGGTGGTTCTGCAAGGAAAAGCCTGACAAAAAAATATTAGATATGATTGTTTTGGACGTCCGCAACGTGCAAACCGAGGAGAGCGACCTGTTTTTTTCGGCACTGCCATCCGAAACTGCGCTGGAAGCGGAGGGGAAAATCGCAAAAGATAAACCCGTGGTCAGCACGGCCTCAGCCTACCGCTACTTCGACGATAGCTTCACGTATCTGCCGAGCGTCAACGAGTCCCACGCGAAAATCATCGAAGCTCAGCGAAAGAGCAGGGGTTGGAAGGGCTTCGTCGTTCCGCAGCCCAACTGCACGACGATCGGGCTGGTAATGTCGCTGAAGCCTGTGCACGACGAGTTCGGGTTGGAGAGCGTGATGATGGCATCGATGCAGGCTGTGTCCGGCGCGGGATACGGCGCGGTCAGGGCTTGGGTCGAACAGCGCAAAAAGCAGGGCAGTGGTCTTCCAGAAGGGCTGAAAGGTTTCACTCAAGGTGTTTTCGAGGGCAACGTCATCCCCTACATAAAAGGGGAAGAAGAAAAAGTCAAAAAAGAAACGGTAAAGCTACTTGGAGAGTTCGTCGGCAGCAAAATCAAACCTGCGGGGTTCAAAATCGCGTGCAAGTGCAACCGCGTGCCAGTCCTAGATGGCCACATGGAGTCCGTCTTCATCGAAACCAAAAAAAAGTGCGATGTCGACGAGTTGAAAGAGGCTTGGAAGAACTACAAGGGTGAGCCGCAGAGGTTGAAGCTGCCAAATGCTCCAAAGCAGCCGATAGTGGTAGTGGACGCCATTGATAGACCGCAGCCGAGGTTCGATGCGGAGATGGAGGGCGGCATGGTCGCCGTGATCGGTGGAGTAGAGGCAAACGCCTTCGACAAAGGCTTCCAGTACACCGTGCTCTCTCACAACACGGAGCTCGGCGCAGCGAAGGGCGCAGTGCTCGCAGCTGAGTACCTATACAAAATTGGTTTGATTAAGTGAAATGGTAGCGGGGCCAGGAATTTCACGGAACGACATTTGTCATCCCGATTTGAACCTGGGACCTCCGGGTTATGAGCCCGGCGGGCACTCCTGGCTGCCCTACCCCGCTTCCAGAAGTAACTTTTGGCTCTGGGGGCTTTAATGCCTTGCGCATCCAGCCGCCCAAAATCGCGCCCAGACCGGCGAATGCGACGAAAGCAAAAGCCGTTATCAAAGTGTTCACCACCATCTCGGCGAAAAATCCTCCGCTGTAATCCGTGAGCGAATAACCTCCTATTATCGCGAGCACCTTGAACCCGTAGTATGTCGCGGCAAACACAAAGTCGATCATCAGCAAGGAAGACACTAGGGCGCCCGTGTACATCTGCCTCTTCCAGCCCGACGCAACCCGCGCGAAGATGTAGCCCGTCAAAATTCCGGACACCAGAGCCGAGATCTCAGCCGCTAGTCCAAAACCCCAGACGAAGAACGTGCCCAGAGCGAACCCAACGAAGACGGGGCGCCAGTAGTTCGTTCCGCGGAGGGCGCGCGCTAGAACCAACAATAGCACAGCGATCATCGCCGCGCAAAAGGCGCCGTATGCGATCTGGAAGTTTAGCTCGTTCATCCCTTTTCAATAATCTTCGATGGTTAAAAGTCTTGACTCAACTCAAAGATTGCATTGGATAAAATTTGGAGCCGGGGGCAGGATTTGAACCTGCGAATAGCGGGTCTGCAGCCCACCGCCTTAACCGCTAGGCTACCCCGGCACGTCCAAAGAGAGCTTAAGTGTATAACATCGCTATAAGATTAACTGTGGCTCGATGAAAAAAAAAGTCGTGGGCTTGATTTCTGGAGGCATAGACTCGCCGGTCGCGTGCGCCCTAGTTGCCAAAAAGTTTGATGTCATCCCGCTGCACTTCTGCCTCTACCCTTTCACGCGCGAGGACTCGTTCTTCCTTGCGATGAAAATATTAAAGGATTTAAAGGAAACGATTGGGTTTGAGAAAGTCATCGTCTACCCGTGGGGGCCAATCCTAAACTCGATAACAAAAAATGATGCTCATAGAAATTACACGTGCGTGCTCTGCAAGAGAAGTATGTTCAAAGTTGCGGAAAAAATATGTGAAAAAGAAGGCGCGAGCGCGATATTGACAGGGGAATCGCTCGGCCAAAAAGCCACTCAAACACTCCAAAACCTTCGCGCGACTTCCGCGGGGGTAAAGTTCCCGATCCTCAGGCCGCTCCTCGGTTTGGACAAGAATGAAATCGAAACTATTTCTAAAAAGCTCGGCATCTGGCAGGCGCACCATGCCGGCTGCTGCTATGCCACGCCCAGATATCCGACGACGGGCACGAAACAAGAAGTGCTCGACGACCTCTTCGGCGAACTTGAGCTTGACACAATCATCGAAAGAAACTTGGGAAAGATTTTGGAAGTTAAAACGTTCAATGAGGATTTCGAATGTCATCTCAAGTCGATGGCCCAGAGCTGAATTTTTTCCTCATCCCCTCGAGCATTTTTTCATGCCTCTCGCAGAACTCTGGCTGTTTCAACTGTGCTTCGAGCACTTCTTCTTGCCAATGAGCGTTGTATAGACGACATTGCCTGTCATCACAAAAAGGGCTTGACGCGATGAAGTAGAAAATCGCCTGCATCGCGTAGCTCTTCATGATCTCCGTCAGCCTTTCGTCGTCGTGGTCGATGAACCTGCCTCTAAATTTTTCCTTCAATATCTCGGTCGGCAAACCAGTCAGCTGCTGTTCGAAATAGAATTCCTTTGGCTTCGCCGGCGCCTCGACAATTCCCGTTGTAGAAATAATCGACGGGAAACCGTAGATACTTGCTCTCGCATGGTACCGACGGTCGTTTTCGTCCCATGTTCCAAACAATCGATTCGTGAAAACTATGTGAACATTCAAAAGGTCTCGCTCGTGTTCGGGTATCATCTCCCAGAAGATATCCTGTAGCTTGACGCCATCGTACAAAATTCCAAACAATTTGCTGCGGGGATTGTTCAAAAGTTTCTTTTCGAATTCTATTTCGCCACGCAATGGGTCAAACTCTTGATGGGGTTCAGCCAGATTGCGAATCTTTGCTCGTGCAAGTTCCTTTGCGAGAAATTCTACACTCCTCTCGGAGCTAGCGACGATAAGCTGACCTCGTAGATCTACCGAGATTGGTCCCAATTTCTCTTTTAAATAATCCGCTATCTCCGAAAGTTTGATGTTTTCTACAGAGGGATCATCGTAAAGATAAATACGCGATACGGACGTGGCGAAATCACTTGTACTCCCGAAGTTTCTCATACGCGACCTCGGCAGCCCTTTTGCCCGAGAGCAGCATCGCTCCAAACGTGGGGCCCATCCTTGGCAAACCATAAGTAGTGGAAACCGCCATGCCCGCAACTATAAGGCCTGGATATGCCTCGCCCGTATGCTCCATGACGAGATCCTCTGATTTTTCCACCCACATCGCTCCGAAGCCCGGTGCTTTTATGAGTCCTCTTTCTTCGAGCTTTCTCACCACGGACGCATCGTGGCCTGTAGCATCGATCACAACTCTCGCTTCAAGCCCAACAGGATCGACACAAGTTATAGCACGTGGCAAGGCTTCGACTGGCGTCCAATTCACGACGATACCTCCGACCCTGTTGCCCTCCCGAAGCACGACATCGTCAAACTTTGTCATGTTGAGGGTTTTTGCGCCAGCGTCACAGGTTGCAGCGATGAGCTTCGAGCACGCATGTGGGCCATCGGCGACATATAGCCCCTTCACGTACTCAGTGTACGGAATCCTTAGTTCATCCAGAATTTTTTGAGCTGGCGCCCTGATCGTGACCTTGTTCATCAAATATCCGCCAATCCAGAAACCGCCACCCAAGTAGTTGTTGTGCTCGACGATGAGGACTTTGACTCCTCGCTCAGCTAGCCCCTTCGCTGCCATCAAGCCACTCGGCCCAGCCCCGACAACGATTACATCACTCTCTACATACTTCTGAAAATCTTTAATGAACTCGCTGGCGATCGCCCTCGTCACTTCCTTTTCTCCAACTGGTTCGAAAAATACCATATTAACCCCTAACTACGTTTTCATCCTTTGTTTATAAGTTCTGTACACATATTTAGCCTATTATCCAAAGCTAACGATATCTCGATATTCCTGGCAGTAATATTTAAATAGAAAAATATAAATAGCAGTATTTTCAACTAATATTCAATATTAGGAGGAGTCAAGTTGGCCAATACCAAAGTGAACAAGTCTGTAGCTGAGATAAACGAGCGAATCAGGCGCGGCGACGCCGTCGTAGTGACAGCTGAGGAAATGGTAGAAATCGTGCAAGAGAAGGGCGAGGTAGGGGCCGCCGAAGAGGTGGATGTCGTGACCACCGGCACATTCGGGGCGATGTGCAGCTCTGGAGCTTGGCTGAACTTCGGACACGCCGACCCACCGATAAAAATGCAGCGCGTCTGGCTCAACGATGTCGAGGCTTATACCGGTGTCGCAGCCGTCGACGCCTATATAGGGGCCACTCAGCTCAGCGAGACCCGCGGCTTTGAATACGGTGGCGGCCATGTCATCGAGGACTTGATCCGTGGAAAGGAGATAGTCGTCAGGGCAACCGCGTATGGCACCGACTGTTACCCGCGCAAGGAAATAGAAACAGTCGTGACCAAAGACGACATAAATCAAGCGGTCCTCTGCAATCCCCGCAACGCCTACCAACGCTACGTTGCGGCTACAAACTCGCGCGATGAAACAATCTACACATACATGGGCACGCTACTACCGAACTACGGCAATGTGACCTACTCCGGCTCGGGTGTCTTGAGCCCGCTACACAAAGACCCGAACTACGAGACAATAGGGATCGGGACACGCATCTTCCTCGGAGGCGCCCAAGGTTACATCTTCTGGGAGGGAACCCAGCACGCCCCCACCAAAGCAATGGGGACCATCATGACCGTCGGGAATCTGAAGGAGATGGACGCACGTTACCTCCGGGGTGCAACGATCGAAAAGTACGGGACCACGCTCTACGTGGGGCTAGGAATTCCAATCCCAATTATAAACGAGCGGGTTGCAAAGACCACGGGCGTCAGCGATGAGAATATAAAAACCAACCTCACCGACTACAGCATACCCAGAAAAGATCGTCCAATCTTAAGGGAAGTCACGTACGCCGAGCTGAAATCTGGGAAGGTCAAAATCGATGGTGTAGAAGCCCCCGTCAGCTCCCTGAGCAGCTTGAAGCGAGCGAGAGAAATCGCTGACATCCTGAAGAAGTGGATAGGGGAGAAACAATTCTTCCTCTCCCAACCTGTGGAGCGGCTGCCTACCGGCCAAGTATTCAAGCCGATGAAACAAATCACTGCTGTCCCGTTTGTCAGGGACTTGATGACGCGAGATGTGGTGACTGCCAAACCAAGCGACCCGATTGCCAGCGCGGCAAAGATATTTGCGGGAAAGAAATTTGACCATCTGCCAATCGTCGACGAAAAAGGAAAACTCGTGGGCATCGTGACATCGTGGGATATCGCTGTGGCAGTTGGGACTGGCAAGAAGAAATTGTCGGAGATCCTGACCACCGACGTGATCACCGCGACGGAGGACGAACCAATCGAGGCTGTGGCCAGAAGGCTCGACAAGTATGGAATCTCAGGAGTCCCAGTGGTGGACGCGAGGGGCGAACTCAAGGGAATCCTGACAAGTGATGACCTATCGAAGCTGCTTGGAGGGCGAAAAAGATGACAAGAAAGATACTGCTGAGGTACACCACGAAGACAACCGAACCCATCTTAGCCTCGGTGATTAAGGAGACGGGACTGCTGCTGAACATCCTTTATGCGGAATTCGGCTCGGGGGGCGGGGAGATCCTTCTCGCGATAGACGCCCCAGACAAGGACGTGGACAAGGTCATCGAGCTTTTCAAACGAAAGGGCATCGAGGTCAAAGAGATCAAGCGCGCAATTCAGCTCGACAATGATTCGTGCTTCGACTGTGGAGCATGCCTGTCTCTCTGTCCCACCGGAGCGCTCTATCAAACCGAAGATAAATCTGTGGAGCTTGACGAGGACAAGTGCATCTACTGCGAACTCTGTGTGCCCTCGTGCCCAGTACGAGCGCTCAAATTATCAAAGTTCTAGATGATCCAGATGTACGTGCGAACTTGGTCCTTGAAGGAAACCAACCTCCTCATCAAGTGCGACGAGGAACTGGGGATCGACGCTGCGATTGAAGCCAGCCTACGAGCTAGATACGAGATCGAGCAGTTCATCCGCTTGCATCCAGAGTTCCGATGGTCGCTTGAGCCCCTGAAGCTCAATGGGCCCCACCAGAGAATCATCGATCTCATGCTCAGGGCTGGCGAGCTCGCCGAAGTTGGGCCCTTCGCAGCCGTCGCCGGAGCGATATCGCAAGTTGCAGCAGAAGCCGCGCTAAATGCCGGCGCTGAAAACGTGGCAGTAGAAAATGGTGGAGATATTGCGATAATGGGCAACCAAGATTTTCGCATCGGAGTCTTCGCCGGCGATGTAAAGGGCTCGGGAAAAATAGGATTCCTCGTCCGGGCGAAGGAGCTGCCGATAGGCATCTGCACTAGCTCTGGCACCGTCGGCCACTCGATAAGTTTTGGGGAAGCTGACGCCGTCGTAGCGATTGCGCGCGAGGCCTCAGTAGCGGACGCGGCGGCAACCTCAATAGCGAATGCTGTGAAAGGTGAAGATGTTGAGTCATCAGTCACGTTTGGTCTAAACCGCGCCAAGCAGATCCCAGAAATTTTTGGGTGTCTAATCGTTCGAGGAGACCAAATCGGAGCATGGGGAAAGCTGCCAGAATTGATCCAGCTATCGCCAAAATCTCAAGAACTCTCGGCGATATCCAAGAAATATAAAAATTATGGGCTGGAGCTGACACCTGTTTTATAGATGAACCCCTAACTTGAAATGGGAGACCATGGCAATCACCGTGAAACTCTTTGCGAATTTTAGAGAAGCGGCTGGAGAAGATCAGATAAAAATCCAAGCTGACGACATCAAAACACTTTTGGATAAACTCACAAAAATCGGCGGGGCAAAACTGACCGAGCAACTTTGTGCTAAAAATGGAAAATTACGCGATACTGTGCATATCCTAGTAAACGGCAGGGGAATCAACCTCCTAAAGGGGTTAAACACACGATTGAGAGACGGAGACACCGTGGCGATCTTCCCGCCGGTCTCTGGAGGCGGGCTGACATCTGATGAACTCAAGCGCTACAGCCGCCAGATAATCATCCCTGGGGTTGGAAAAAGAGGGCAGCTCAAGCTAAAGCAGGCACACGTGTTCGTCGCGGGGCTCGGAGGGCTGGGCAGTCCCTCCTCGGTATACTTGGTCGCGGCTGGGATCGGGCACCTCACACTAATCGACGAGCAACGGGTCGACATGACGAACCTCAACCGCCAGATTCTGCACTGGGAGCTCGATATGGGGCGGTCTAAGGCGGCGTCCGCAGTCGAGAAATTGTACGGGATGAACCCAAATGTCAAAGTCGACAGCAAGCTTGAGCGGATAACCCCCGAAAACGTGGACAAACTCACCAAGGGAGCCGATGTAGTCGTAGACGGCTTGGACAACTATCCGACGCGCTATCTGCTCAACGAGGCCTGCGTCCGCAACCGAATTCCATTCGTCCACGGAGCGGTCGAGGGGCTGGTGGGCCAGATGATGACGATTGTGCCAGGGAAGGGCCCGTGCCTGAAATGCTTGGTGCCGCATGAGCCACCAAAAAAACCAATCTTCCCGGTGCTCGGAGCAACGCCAGGGGTGATTGGGTGCCTACAAGCGATGGAAGCAATCAAGCTCATCACAAAGATAGGTGAGCCACTCGTCGGACGACTGTTAATATTCAACGGCAACGATATGACATTCAACGAGGTAAAAATCAAACGGAACCCGCGCTGCCCCGTATGCGGCAGGCGGAGGAGGTAGCGCGCGCATGCCAAAAATCCCCAATGAAAGGCTCAAACAATATCTCGGGCTGAAGCGCGACTTCAGTGAGGAACGCTACATCAACCTTCACCCAATCCAGCGGGGAGGCGTACTCACCCCAGAGGCGCGGAAGGCCATCCTCGAGTTCGGCGACGGGTACTCAACCTGCGACTGGTGCCAACCCAAAGCCGCGCGACTTGATGCGATCGAGCGCCCACCGATAGCTCAGTTCATGGAGGACCTCGCGATCTTCTTGGGGATGGATGTCGCGCGAGTTGTAACACGCTGCAGGGAGGCGAAGTTTATGGCCTTTATGATGCTTGGCAAACCGGGCGACACCGTAGTCGTCGACAGCCTAGCACATTATTCTACATACACTGCCGCAGAGTTGGCGGGGTTGAATGTAAAAGAGGTCCCGCACGGGGACTACCCTGAATTTAAAGTTAACTTGAACGCTTACGCCGACAAGATAGAGGAAGTCAAAAAGGAAACTGGAAAGCTACCCGCCGTCGCCCTTCTAACCCACGTTGACTACCTCTACGGCAATTTGAACGACGCTGCCGCTGTCGGTAAAATTTGTAAGGAATACGGGGTGCCGTTCTTGCTCAACGCCGCATACACCGCGGGCGTGATGCCGATCGACGGCAAAAAACTGGGCGCGGATATCATCGTGGGCAGCGGGCATAAGAGCTGGGCTGCGAGCGCACCGACCGGCATCATCGCGATGAATAAAGATATCGCCAACGATGTTCTCAAGCGGTCAAAGATTGTCGGAGACTGGAGCGGGCGCAAGTTCGCGGCGAAGGAGTACGCTTTGCTCGGCTGCACAGTCATGGGGGCGCCACTCATCACACTGATGGCGTCTTTTCCGCATGTCGTGGAGCGAGTCGAGCACTGGCAAGAAGAAGTTGAAAAGGCGAGGCACATAGTCGATCAGCTTGAGCAGATTGAAGGAACACGGCAACTCGGCATCAAGCCAAAACAGCACACGTTGATCCATATAGAATCCGACGGGCTCCATAAGATTTCTGAAACGCACAAGCGCAGGGGCTTCTTCCTGTACGATGAACTCCGAGAGAGAAAGATTGTGGGGATCCAAGCGGGCCTGACGAAGCACTTCAAGCTCAACACTTACGGCTTGAGTTTAGATAAAGTAAAAAATGTGGCGAGCGCATTCAAAGAAATAGCAGAAAAATATGGACTGAAAATTGGGTGAGCTGATGGCGAAACCACATGGCCCCAGCGCGTTGAGAATAAAAAATTTGGGCGTTGAAATCGCTTGCAAAAGAGTGCTGAACGGTGTAAACCTAGAGATACCCGGAGGTGAAACCCACATTCTGTTCGGCCCAAACGGGTCCGGAAAAACAACGCTGATGATGTCTATATTGGGTTTCCCAAGCTACCGCGTTGTATCCGGAGAAATTCTGCTCAACGGTACCGACATCACAAACATGCCAACGAGCGAGCGCGTGAAACATGGAATCGGCATAGCTTTTCAAACTCCACCTGCAATAAGAGGTGTCAAATTAGGTGATATTTTACATCATCTAGCTAGGGGCAAAATTGACGAGGCGAAAATGACCAAGGCCATCAACTTCAGCACAGAGTTTTTGAACAGAGATTTAAACGTTGGATTTTCTGGAGGCGAGCTCAGGCGATCGGAGATTTTGCAGTTGCTTGTTCAGAGGCCAAGCTTCGCGATATTCGACGAGCCTGATTCCGGGGTGGATGTCGAAAACATTGAAGTTGTCGGTCGTGCAATCAACGACTTGCTCAAAAAAAGGTCTGGGCTTTTGATAACGCACCTCGGTCACATCTTGCAGTATGTTGAAGCTGACAAAGCGCACGTAATGATCAAGGGAAGAATCGCCTGCAGGGGGAAACCGGCCAAAGTTCTCGGCCAGATAATGAAAAAAGGTTACAAGTGGTGTGAAAAATGTCCAAAAGCAAAGATGCCGCACTAAAGGCAAAGGAAAAGCCAGCAGCCATCGGCCCGGATATCGACGTTAAAGGATTCACGAGGGACGCCAAACCTTGGTCCTGCTGCCCAGTTGCTTCCCTTCCAGAAGACTTTGCGAAGAGAGCGCTGACCGTTGGTGTTAAAACAGATGAGGGAGAAAGAGCTGGCACGTATTTCCAAGTAGACCATTCAACAGTTTTCCAAAAAGTTCAAAAAATGTTCGAAGGAAAAGCCGAGATAATGAGCACCAAAGATGCGTTTGAAAAATATGACTGGATGGAAGATTACTGGTGGAAAGTCGTTTCCGCCGACGCGGACAAATACACCGCCTTGGCCGAGCTGGAGTGGGACAGAGGCTATTTCATCAGGGCACTCGAGGGACAAAAAATTACATTGCCGCTGCAGGC
>JBGPSS010000020.1:0-10757 GCA_041490225.1 Hadesarchaea archaeon | reverse complement strand
GGGGCGTTCATCGGTGCTTACGTGACGACGCTGATCGTCTCTCGATGGCTCGCTGGGCTATTCGGAGCCCTCGTGCTCACAATCGCGATTTTTATGGTATTAAAAAAGAACGCAAAAACCAACTCGAACGACGCCTTCAAGCTGTCCACGCGGGTTGTAGCATACTGCATGTTCGGGAGCCTCTTGAGTGGGATTGTGGCCGGGACGTTTGGCATAGGTGGTGGGATCATCGATGAAACAGTGATGATCTTCATGCTCGGTATGTCCATACACATGTCGGCGGGTACAGCGATGTTCGGAATGGCGATCACAACGATTGCCGCGGTGATCCCGCACTGGCTCCTCGGAAATATCATGCTTGATTATGCCGTCCCGCTCGTCATCGGCTGCATTTTCGGGGCACAGCTAGGGCCGTTTCTTTCAAAACGTGCAAGTGCGAGCACCTTGAGAAAAATTATTGGCGCGATACTTGTCTTGATCAGCATCAGGATGCTGCTTGTGCCCTTCCTATAAGTTCATAATTCGTAAATGTTGTTCACGACATCGCCGATAGCGCACTTAAGGAGCTCGGCTCCCAAAAATTTTTCCGCGCGAATCCCAACCTTTCCCAGATCTCTTGCATGCTGCTTGGCCCAGGGATAGCGCTCTTGCGCTTCAGTAAGACCGACAAACCCCACTTCTGGGTAGCGGATGAAATCGACGTGTTCGGCGAGCTTTGATGTGTCGGTGATGCCAACGGCCATACCCATACTGAGCTCGCCGGTAGCCGCGTGAGGGCCTTCGAGATCCACGATCACGTTGTTAAAAAACAAACGCATGCCCAACTCTTGCTCTATCGCGCGGACGTGGTCGCGCAATGGCTCGTTACCCCCATGCCCATTGACCAAAATAGCCCCTTCTATCCCCAAAGTCCCCTTCGCCGCCCGCAACGTGGATATGAGTTCATCGACGAGCTGCTCCAGCGGCTGATGCCGACCGGTGTCTATGCCGGGAAGTTCATAGGAGGCGTACAGCACCCCCAAAAACTTCGCTCCGCTCCGCTTCGTCGCCTCGAGAGCCACGTGAGACGCCAGCTTCGCATCGGTGTCTAATGGCAAGGCTGCACCATGCTTCTCCTCATGCGAGCCCAGCGCCAATATGCCGACCTTTCTCGAATCCAACTTTACACCGTACCTAGGCGCTTCGCAGTCTTGACCGCAGCCTCCACCGCGCGTCGAGCGTATTCGTTCACTCTGTCCAACGCCTGCACGCGCGTCATCCCTGGCCCAGAGATGCCGAGCGCCACCGGTTTACCATATTCTACCGACAGGTCTATTAACTTTCGCGCGGTTTGCTGCATCACAACCTTATCGTGCCCTGTCTCCCCCTCGATTACCGCGCCGAGCGTGACCACCGCATCTACGTCCTTTCGCTCAACGAGTTTCTTTACCGCTATTGGTATCTCGTATACGCCTGGCACTTGGATCTCTACGACTATCTTTGCTTCCAAGAACTCTGCATGCCGCTTCGCGAACTCAACCATCGGCCCAACTATATCAAAGTTGAATTCAGTGCTCACTAGTCCTAACTTGACCAATTTCTCACCTCCTCAAAGGACCGGCGTCTGGGCCCCCTTCGCGCTGCCCAGTGCCAGCCAGTTTTGTAAGTTCTTCAGGCTTGAAAAGTAAGCGATAAACGTTGCGTGCATGCTCCCTCGCACGTTTGTCTGCAAGCTCGGCTAGCTCTTTGTTGCTAGACGCTTCATCTTCATGCACGAAGACTTCGATGATGTGTCTGTTCGTCAACAACTGCGCCCATATCAAGCCGAGCGCGGCCTCGTGAGCGCACTGTTTGTCGATGGGTTTAGCCCCGGGCGTGCCAAACGCCATCACCAGCTCGCATCCCTGCTCGAGTAGTTGCTTCGCTGCCACTGGAATATCTTTTATGCCTGGCACCGTCTTGCGTACGAACTGGACGCTACACAGCTGCTTCAGCTCATCCATCGCTGCCTTCGCCATATCGTATCGCGCAAATGTTGTATCAACCACACCAACTTTCATTTATTTCGCCACTTTTTTCCAAGCCATTTTTTATATTCATTCACTAACTCGAAACCATCTAGATGATCAAGGCCTCGCTCCTCGGCGTATTTGATAGAATCTTTTATGCGCAATGCTTTGCTAGTCCGAGAATCGAGCATCTCGCATATCGCTAGCACAGGCGTCACCCCCGCCATCTCCGCGAGCGCACATGCCAGCTCGGTGTGACCCTGCCTCTTCATGACCAGACTATCTACGGCACGCAGGAGCGGCACGTGCCCCGGGCTTCTGAAGCTTCTGCCGAACTCGGCCATCATTCTCTTGGTCATCGCCTTCTTTCCGATAAGGCCAAGCTCCCTGATCGTGAGCGCTCGGTCTACGTCGGTAATGCCCGTGTAGGTTTCGCGATGATTGACTGAGATGGAGAAAGCCGACCTCTCATCGTAGGGTATGTCGTTTGGTTCCGTGGCCGCGAGCACTTTGAAACTGCGGGCTGCATCATAGACCTCAGTCATGTACGGTAGCTCGAAATTTTTGGTCATGCTTGGATGTAGCGCCACGCAGATCAAACCTCCAGCATCGATCCTCATCTGCGCGATGTGGCGTGGCTCGACTTTTTCTGCCAAGACCACCAAATCTGTTTCATCTTCGCGGTTCGCGGCGTCGTGAATCAGGACAAAATCGCCTCGGCGCAGAGATTTGAACGCTTCAGCCATGTTCAAATTTCCACCTCAACCTCGACCCTATCGCCGTCTTTCAACTTCAGGGCCTTGCGAAGGTTTTTAGCCGCAATCAATTCGATGATGTCCGTATGGGTGCTCCTTATCGGCAAAACTATCGCCGCCCGCATGCCGCGCAGATTCGCCGAAAAACATTTGACGGGTCCAAACGTCCTTTCGCGCGTCTTGAACCCATTGATCCGCTTTCCTGGCGAGGACTCAAGTATGCATTTCAACTCAATTGACTCGCCGCTCAACTTCAAATCAAATGTCCCAGGATAGGGATTAAATCCAATTATGCTTTTGAACTGCCGGCGGTATCCATACTGATGCATGTAGTATGAGCCTTCCCCTAACCCCGACATCACGCTTCCTAGCAATTTGATTGGTTGTTGGCGGACTCCAAAAATTGAATTCAGTCTTCGATGTGCCGAGCGCAGGATGGATATACCCGCTTTCGTGAGCTGCACGCTTTGTCCCCTTGCGCTGGGTATGCGGGTGATCAAACCGCGTTTTTCAAGGTCTACCAACCAACGCGCGGCAGTCTGCTGAGATGTGCCAAGTCGACTGGCAAGTTTTCGTGAAGATAGCTTGCGGGGGGCGATGTGCGCTCCAGCCTGCGCAAGCTCTAACAGGATTACAGCATCTCGCATATTTTCCACCTTCTCAAAATCAGTTAGCTACTCAATTTTGGTATATTAAAACCTTTTGGATTTAATTAAAAAAGTTTTTATTAGACTAGTTTCCACTAATCAAAGAAGTTGAGGATGCAAAGTGATGGTTGTGGCCGAATGCGCGTCGCGATAAATGGTTTTGGTCGAATTGGCAGAATTTTCTACCGGGCATGCCTAAAAAAACCAAAAAAATTCGAGTGTGTTGCTATAAATGACTTGGCCGATGCTCGAACGCTCGCACACCTACTGAAATATGACTCGGTTTTTGGAAGATTAGACATCGATGTGAAAGCTGATAACGGAATAATAACCGTCGGACAGGAGCGGCTGAAGCATATCTCGGAAAAGGATCCCGCTAAACTTCCGTGGAAAGAGCTTGGTGTCGACTTGGTAATCGAGTCGACTGGTGTTTTTACGGATAGAGAAAATGCATCCAAACACATCCAGGCTGGGGCAAAAAAGGTTTTGATAACAGCACCGGCAAAAAATCCGGACATAACGATCGTCTTGGGCGTCAATGATGCGGATTACGATTCCAAGAAGCACCACGTGATATCACTTGGCTCCTGCACCACGAATTGTCTCGCACCTGTGGCAGATGTGCTCGAAAAAGAATTCGGTGTTGAGAAGGCACTCATGACCACTACCCACGCTTACACCAATGACCAGAAGCTACTCGATTTCATGCACAAGGACCTCAGACGGGCTAGGGCAGCCGCACTCTCTATCATCCCAACTACAACCGGAGCTGCCAAGGCGATGGGTGAAGTTCTGCCCGCGACAAAGGGCAAGATGCACGGCATAGCTCTCAGAGTGCCTGTGCCCGATGTTTCCGTAGTGGACTTGGTTGCCCTTTTGAAGAGAAACACGACATCCGAGGAGGTAAACTCGGCTTTCAAAAAAGCAGCCGATGGAAAGCTGAAAGGTATCCTGCGGTGCGTGGACGAGCCACTCGTCTCAGTCGATTTCGTCGGTGACTCGCACTCTGCCATTGTGGACTGCGCCCTCACCACGGTTATCGGTGGAAACTTGGTTAAGGTAATCGCTTGGTACGATAACGAGTGGGGCTATTCATGTAGGCTCGCCGATATGGCGAACAAGATCGCCGAGAGCATGCAACGAGGAAGATAAGTTGGAGTTCCCGACTCTTGATGAAGCGAACGTCAAGGGCAGAATAGTCATTCTACGCGTCGACATAAACTCACCTATCAACAAGACAGGAGAAATTTCGGACGATACAAGGATACGCGAGTGCGCCTCCACAATCAACGAGCTAGTCCACAAGGGCGCGCGTATCGTGCTGCTCGCCCACCAAGGACGTCCAGGCGATGCAGATTTTACGACGCTCGAAAAGCATGCGGCACGGCTGAGTCATGTGCTCGGGATGCGCGTCGAATACATCGACGACATACTTGGACCGGCCGCCAGAAGCGCGATAAAAATGATGAGGCCGCGTAAGATCCTGTTGCTCGAGAACATTCGATTCTGCGCTGAAGAGGGCTTGAGCAAGGGCGACTTGGCTGACACTCATATCGTGCGCAAACTTGCCGCTTTGGCAGATATTTATGTAAACGATGCATTTGGGGCGATACATCGTTCCAGCCCATCGCTCGTGGGATTCGGTCATGTGTTGCCGACTTTCGCTGGCAGACTCATGGAGCGCGAACTCCGTGGGTTGAGCAAAGCGCTTTCCCCAGAGCGGCCTTGTGTCTATGTCCTTGGTGGAGCAAAAGTTGACGACTCACTGGCGATAACAGAAAATGTGCTTAGCAAAAACTTGGCGGACCAAGTCCTCACGGGTGGACTGGTGGGGCAAACTTTCCTCGCTGCCTCAGGTCTAAACTTGGGAGATACAAATCTGCATGTCTTGCGTTCCATCCTCGACAAGACCGTGGGGTACGAACAACTGCTGACAAAGGCAAAAGGGTTGCTGGCTAAGTATGGCAGCAAGATAAAGATACCGCTCGATGTTGTGGTGGATGACAATGGGCGCGCGGTGGAAGTTCAGCTCGAACAGCTTCCAGTGGATCGTATGATGTCCGACATAGGCAGCAAAACAATAGCGGAGTACTCGCGCATCATCGAGGGTGCGAAGACCATCGTGGCGAATGGACCTCTTGGAAGGTTTGAAAATGCAAATTTTGCCAAGGGAAGTCTCGAGGTGCTGAAGGCTATGGCGCTCTCTCCTGCTTTTACTATTGTAGGCGGCGGACACATCGTCGCCGCGGCAAATGCAGCTGGCGTGACCTCCAAAATCAAACATGTCAGTACTGGCGGCGGTGCATGCATAAGCTTCCTCTCCGGAGAAAAGCTCCCAGTGGTAGAAATGTTGATGCATGCCAAACGTGGGGCGTTAACTTGAAACACATAGTTGTCATAGGCTTTGAGTCAGCTGGCTTAACCGCGGCATCAACTGCACGGGTGGTGAATAGAGAAGCAAACGTTATAGTCATCGAGCGCCGCTTGTATGCTATCTATCATCCATGCGGCATCCCGTTCGCGATAGGTGGAGACATCCCCCATATCAAAAATTTGGTAGAACCCGCGCCTCGACTGCCGAACTTAGACGTGAGAACTGCAACAGAAGCTATCTCTCTAGATACGAACAAGCGGACCGTAGAGGTTGTCAATCGTCACACAGCCAAACGTGAGATAATCGAATATGATGCGCTAGTTCTCGCCACTGGCAGCTTGGCGCTGAAACCACCAATTCCTGGGGTGAACTTAGGCAACGTGCACACCGTTAGGACAATGCGCGATGGAGAGGAGATCATAGCCGCTTTGCCGAGGGCGATGAATGCAGTCGTTATTGGAGCTGGACCAATAGGTATCGAAACCGCTGTAGCGCTGCACAAGCGCGGGCTCGGGGTCAAACTAATCGAGATGCAGTCCAGCGTGCTGCCGGGGATGCTCGACCCAGATATGTCCGATTCGGTGATCGAACAACTGAGGGCGCACGACATTGAGACCCTCTGCGGCAAACGTGTCGAGGAGATATGTGGCCAAGATAAAGTGAGTTCGGTCGTCGTAGATGGTGAAGAGATACAAGCTGACTTGGTCGCGATAGCTACTGGGGTCAAGCCGGACATAGAGTTGGCGAAGGCGGCTGACATAAAGGTTGGTCCCACGGGAGCGATCGAGGTCGATGACCACCTGCGCACGAGTGCCCCGGACGTCTACGCCGCAGGTGATTGTGCTGAATCCAAGTGCTTCATAACCAAGCGACCGATACTCAGCCAACTTGCCACAACTGCCATTCGTATGGGGAAGGTCGCCGGGACAAATGCGGCTGGAGGCGATGAAGTGTTCCCAGGTGTGCTCAATACCGTCGTGACTTCAGCTTACGAACTGGAGATCGCATCAACTGGTCTGACTATGAATACGGCAAAGATGGTCGGCATGGAACCTGTGGTCGGACGCATTCGAACTCTGAGCAGACCAAGCTACTATCCGGGCGCCGAGCCGATGATCGTCAAACTGCTGGTCGAACCTGGCAAGCGCAAGATACTCGGCGGCCAGATGATAGGAGATGGTTCAGCTGAACGCGCGAACATGCTGGCGTTAGCAATAAAGCACGGCATAATCGTTGATGATCTCGCGCGCATGGAGTACTGCTACGCTCCGCCGGTGTGCGATTGTATCGAGCCACTCGCGGTCGCTGCCGAAGCCGTGCTACGAAAACTACAGTGATAGTCGAGCACTTGTTATTTTATTTTGTTGATGTCGACCTTCAGTTCCTTTGCGATCTGCTCGAGTTCCTTCCAAACTTCGTCTGCGATGGCTATGCCCTCTCTCACGCGTTTTTCGCGCACCTTTCGCTCGGGCTCGCCGGGTATCATTATCTCATTTACACCGGGAGCTTTTTTGGAGGCTTTGATTTCCGCCACGTAATCCTTGACCCGCGCCTTGAACTCTTTGGGCGAAACAAATGCCGATGGATCTATCGCTATCATGAAATCTCCTTTCGTGCAGAAATCTTTCACTGGCTCAAGCGTTCCATCAACACCCTTGCCGACGCCCGCACGTACAAGTGGGCCAGCGAGTAGCTCGAGGACAAATGCTAAAGCGTAGCCCTTGGGGCCGCCAAACGGGCTCAACGCACCCTTGAGACCTTTTGCCGGGTCTGTCGTCGGCCTTCCCTCGCTGTCTATAGCCCATTCTTCTGGTATCTTCTGTCCTTTCTTCATCGCATCGACGAGTTTTCCACGAGCGGCCACGCTCATCGCCATGTCTAGGAGCACTGGCGGCTCCGTCGGGAAACCTATAGCAAGAGCGTTGGTGCCGAGCAGCGGCTCGACGCCTCCCCACGGGTGCACGAGGGCATCCGTCGTAGTCGTGACTATGCCTACCATCCCATCGCGCCTCGCGAGCTCAGCATAGTAACCGGCGATGCCAAAGTGGTTGGAGTTGAAGACGCCTACAGCGGCGATGCCCTGCTTTTTCGCCTTCTCTATCGCAAGTTTCATCGCTCGAGTGGCGACATAGTGGCCCAATCCGTGGCCGCCGTCGATCAATGCCGTCGCCGGGGTCTCATTGATCACTTTCACATGGGCGTTGGCGATTATCTTGCCTCGCTTGAGCGCGCGCATGATGTACGGCAGCCTCATGATGCCGTGCGAAGTGAAACCTCGAACATCACCTTCAGCCAGAACGTCAGCAGTGGCGTTCGCTTCATCATCAATAACACCGAGCTTTTTGAGTAGGGCGTGTACTATTGCCTTCTCTTGCTCGAATGTAACAATCATCCAGCTCCCGAAATCTCTTCGGGCATTATACTTAAAAAACATAGTAATGATGACTGTCTTATTTACGACAAGCTCATGTTGGAATGTCTTATTTAAGACATCATGTTACGAGTTCTCCGTCTCGAAGCATGAGCTCGCCGCCGTTGCATTCCTCGTATATCACCCAATTCAAGCGAGGCGCCGCTAGCGACATCTTCTCCAAAGTTTTCATGACGCGCCACCGTTGGTCATCATCCTGCACATCGGTGAAACCCCATCGCGCCTCCTGTGGCTCAAGGCAGCTAAGGATATCCCCTTTCCGCACAGCTTGCACTTTGGTTCTTTCGCCTTCATGGTCATCAAAAATAACTAGGCAATCAAAATTAATAGCTTCCGCGACGAAACAATTTCGATAATATGCTCCCAATCCTAAAACCGCCGAAATTCGACTTGAATGAGCTGGCCCGCATCCAAGAAAAAATCGCAAAAAATGTCGTCCGAGAGAATCGCTTTAAAAAACTTGAAACAATAGCTGGCTGCGACCTCTCTTTCGCCAGCGGAGATGAGGCATACGCTGCATGTGCCCTCCTCGACTACAAAAGCTTGGAGCTGATCGATAAAAAAATAGCCAAGGTCAAGGTCGAGTTCCCTTACATCCCAACTTTTCTCGCCTTCAGGGAGTTCGACCCCATGTTGAAAGTCGCTCAAGCTGTCGATGCAGATGTTTTTATGATCGGAGCCCAAGGCATTGCCCACCCCAGGCGCGCTGGGCTCGCAAGCCACTTTGGGGTTCTTATCAACAAACCGACAGTGGGTGTGGCCAAGGGGCGTCTGTGCGGAGAGGCTGAAGAACCTCCAAACAAGCGGGGAGCCTATTCCCTACTCAAAGATGGCAAAGAGGTGATCGGCGCGGTGCTCAGAACTCAAAAGGACGCAAAACCTGTCTACGTTAGCATCGGCCACAAGCTTTCGCTCAAAACATCGATCAAAATAACTTTCGAAACAGTCCGCAAAAATCGCCTACCCGAGCCGCTCCGCGTGGCGCACGAGCTGGCGACTAGAGCGATGCGGAGTTAAGTTTTAGGCTGGAATACACACGTGTGAAATGGTGATGAATTGAGATACAAGCGAGCAGGCGACTTCATCGTCATCCGCCTCGACGAGAACGAGCGGATAATCGAAAATTTGGAGAAGGTCTGCTCGAAGGAGAAGGTGATGAGCGGAGTCATCCTGTCGGCAGTCGGGGCCCTCAAAGAAGGCACGTTGATTTACCGGCGCGGCTGCCAGGGCGATTTCCACGAGCATCTAGAAATAATTGGCAATGGCAACGTCAGCAAAGTCGGTAGGAAGGTAAAAATCCACCTGCACATCACCGGCGGGAACGATAAGGGCGTCAAGGCCGGACACCTGATCGAGGGCGTGGTGACCGTATTCTGCGAGGTGGCCATCCAAATACTGCGCGGTTTCTCGATGGAGAGAAAAGTCGATGAGAGCCTAGTGTCACAAAAAGTTTTGAATCCATACGTGCTCAAACCTTAGGCGATCTGAATGAAAATTGGTCTGTCCAGCCTGCTCTTCGTGAAAGCGCCGCTGGAGGACGCCATAAAAGGAATCGCGGAGGTCGGTGCGGACTACATCGAGATAATCTGCGACCTGCCACACTTCATGCCAGATTTTGATCTGGCTGAGCTGAAAAAATTGAAAGAACTGCTAGACTCCTGCAAACTTGGAGTCTCGATCCACTCGACCTTTTGGGACCTGAACCCAGCCAGTCACTATTCCGAGATCAGAAAGCTCGCGACGAAGTACATCAAAAAAAGCATCGACGCCTGCGACATCCTCGAAGGAAAAATTGTCGTGATACACCCTGGGCGCTGCCCGGTCACGGAGTTCGCGCCTCTGATAGAGATGGGAGGAAGCTGGTATCGTGAATCCATAAAGGAATGCCTGCGACACGCGAAAGACAGGGGCATCACACTGACTTTAGAAAATCTCAATGGAGGAATCCACTATCCTTATTCTACAGCTCGTGAGATCAAGGCGCTCACGCGGGAGCTCGATGGGCTCGGTTTCACGTTGGACATCGGCCACGCCTACGTCGGAGAGAAACAGGCTGGCACAAATGCGCCAGAGCAAGAGATCGCTTCTACCATACGAGATGTCGGAGATTGCCTCACACATATTCACATCCACGACAACAAGGGCGCCTTCGACGAGCATCTCCTCCCAGGCGAAGGCAGCATTGATTTCAAACCGATACTTCGAGCACTGAAGGACGTCCGATACAAGGGATTATGGATCGCAGAAGTCTGGGGCCCAAAGGATCCCTTCGAGACCGGTCGAAGAGGCGTGAACAAAACTAGAGAATTGCTGACAAGATTCTAATGTGTCTCTAGGCTAAGGCCGGGGTAGATTTGTGAGCGGTGCTCTCTAGTGAGCTCGTTCACGTAATCGAGGTAATCCCGCTTGCGCTCGTGTGCTCGAGTACGCTGCACACTATACTGTCATCCCGATTGTCGGCGGAGTGCGAATTTCTGTACATATGCCCCGGCCCATATAATACTTGGATTTTACCCCATAAAACAATTGCCCTTCAGTTATACTAAAATATACTAAAATCGC
>JBGPSS010000019.1:0-10898 GCA_041490225.1 Hadesarchaea archaeon | reverse complement strand
GTGACTGATTGAGGATAGCCATAGTTACGGAGTTTTTCCCGAAGAGCGAGAAGGTCGAGATAAGGGGGGGGGTCGAAGCCAGGGCTTTCCATGTCGCCAAACAACTGGCCAAGACCCATGATGTTACCGTTATTACCACGAGAGAACACGGGGCTAGAAAAAAAGACGAATTTTTGGGATTTGAAGTGCTCCGGCTCGGCAGAGAGAGGAGATATTCTCAAAAGGGATCCTTGATCGAGAGGTTGAGTTTCGTGATGGAGGGGGGGAAGATAACCGGTAAATTCGATGTCGTGGACGGTTACAATTTTGTTAGCTACCCAGTTGCTTGGGAGATCGCTCAAAGAAACGGGGCACCATCCATCGCCACTTATCACGAGGTTTGGCTTGGGAAGTGGATTGAAAATATAGGTGTGGGGGGGGTCCTGGGCGAACTATTGGAGCGTTACGTCCTGGGCAGAAACTGGGATAAGTTCATAGCCGTGAGCCGTTTTACCGGTGAGAAGCTCAGGGAGAGGGGGATATCAGGGCGCAAGATAGAAGTCATACCAAACGGGATAGAGACAAGGGAGTATCAAAAGACCAAGGTGGAAAAATTTTCCCTGCCAACGATATGCTGCATCTCCAGGCTGGTCGAATACAAGCACGTGGGCGACCTCCTCAAAGCCATCGCGATTGTCAGGAAAGATATCCCGGATGTCGCTTGTAAAATAATCGGTAGCGGACCAGAAGAGAAGCACCTGAAATCTTTGGCGATAAGACTTGGCCTGCAAAAAAACGTCGAATTCCTTGGTTTCGTGGAGGAACATAAAGAAGTTGTAAAGATCCTCAAGGCATCACATGTTTTCTGCCTGCCGAGCGTCGTGGAAGGTTTCGGCATGGTTTTGTTGGAAGCCATGGCGTCTCAAGTTCCCTATGTGGCTAGTGAGATCGAACCATTGGTCGAGGCGACCGACCGAAAAGGCGGGCTTTTCTTCAAGCCCCGTGATTGTAGAGATTTGGCGGACAAGTTGCTACAAATGCTAAAGGATCGAAACATGCAGAAAAAGTGCATAAAAGAGGGGTCACGACATGTCCTAAACTACGAGTGGAGTTCAATAGTCAAGAGAATTGAGGAGGTCTACAAAAGCTGTCAAAAGTGATGAGAATTTCAATCGCGATAGAAAGTGATTGTTATAGAAAATGGCTAAAATTAGGGTAGATGGAGATCTGGCGATATGCAAATACTGAGCAAACGGCCAAAAGTCAGCGTGATAATAGCAGTATTTAATGAAGAGGATTGCATAAAAGGCACGATTGAAAGCATCTTAAATCAGACTTTTGACAATTTCGAATTCATCATAATCAACGATGCTTCAACTGATGGGACCCAAGAAATTCTTGAATGTTACGCTCAAAAAGATAAGAGGATAAATATTTTCGTGAATGAAAAAAACATTGGCCCAATAAAGTCCGCAAATCTTGGAATAATACGTTCAAAAGGGGAACTCGTAGCAAGAATGGATGCCGGTGATATTTGTCGGTCAGATAGATTTGAGAAACAGGTCAAATTTTTAGATGAAAACAAAAATGTGTACATTGTTGGGTCCTACCACTATTGGATAAACAAGGAGGGCCGAATTATCGGGGCCTATCGGTTCCCTGTAACTCCCGAGCAGACTGAGAAGAACCTATTCAGATTTAGTAGCATAGCGGCACAACCAGCCACCATGATAAGAAAAGAGCTTTTTGAAAAAACGGGGCTTTATAACACATTATACCAAACTTCGGAGGAATACGACCTATATGCCAGAACGACCAAAAACGGTTGGGGAATCGCCAACATTCCTGAATTTTTGATTAGCATCGCAAGGCGGAGAAAAGGGATCACGGAGAAAAAGATAAGGGCCATATTTGTAAATCAAGCCAGAATAAAAGCAGTATATCTCCCCCATATTTTCAATTTCCAAAACTTTGTTTATACCCTTGGGAGTTTATTCTTTGTTTTACTGCCCGCTGATTTATTAAGAAAAGCAGTGGAAACCAGTATCAAGCATCAAAAAATTAGGGAAATTTTTTAACAAGTGATTAGGAAAACATAGAATTAGTTGAAAATATCTAGTTCTCTCTTAGTGAAAAACGAGAATGTAGCTCCCTGAGTGAAAAGTCAGGGGCCGGCATAGGTGAGCTCTTCATGTTGTCTAGCATCCTGCAAACGCGGGCTATGTGAAAACAGTGGAGGCTTGACTTCAAGCGCTGGCCTAAAGTCCAAGTTTCGTATGGATGGAAAGCTAAATAAATACTAAAATATGAACAAATTAACGGCGAGTTGGACACGAATCTAACCTTAAAGATAATGTGGACGTGATTTATAATTATAACAGTTATTACCACAAGTGTTCTGGTCACGTTAAAAAATCAAGTGAAAAGGTAATTATCCACCCTATGATTTAAATATAAAATGATAACTGGTGAATAAATGGATTTGTCTGAACTAGTCAAAAAGATGAATGGGCGAAAAGTCCTCGTGCTCGGAGATGTAACGCTCGATCAGTTCACCACGGGCAAAGCGACGAGGATATCACCGGAGGCACCAGTCCCAATCATTGAGGTGGAATCTGAGTCATACTCACTCGGTGCCGCGGCAAACACCATCAGAAGCTTGAACGCGCTTGGCGGTGACGTTTCGATAGCCACAGTTGTCGGAGATGACATCGAGGGAGACCATTTGATTAAGGAAATTAAAAAAATGGGGATCTGCACGGATGGGATTTACAAAGATGGGAATGGGGTAACGACCCTAGTCCACAGAATTCGAGCTGGCGATCAGCAAGTGTTGCGAGTTGAGAGGAGCAAGGATAAGGAGATAAACGATGATTTGGTGATGAAAATCGTGAATTATGTTAAAAGCTCAGCAGATGAAGTAGGCGTTTTTTTAATAGCTGACAACGGACGAGGCGTAATAACTCAAGAGCTTGTCAGCGTTGTCGTCAAAATCGCAAGGAGTAATAACATAAAAATAGTGGTGAACCCAAAAAAAGAGCACTTTTCATACTACGAAGGTGTAGACGTTTTTCGAACCAACCGAAAAGAGGCGAGCTTCGCAACAGGCATAGCCCCGATAAACGAGACGAGCATACGAATAACAGGGCAAAAAATATTGAACTCACTTAGATGCAACGCGGTATTGATAACATGGATTGAGGGAGGATTTCATCTCTTTGAAGGAGGAGAAGTTACTTTTATCCCCCCGCTTTTAAAGCATCCGATTGACCTTACTGGGGTTGGAGATACTATCAGTTGTGTATTGGCGCTGGGGCTGGCAGCAGGAGCGCCCTTGGTAGATTGTGCAAAGTTGGCGAATTACGCCGGCGCCATAACCGCTTGCAAGAAGAGTTTGGGGGTGGCAACGCCAGAAGAACTTTTCGAAGCAATAAAGAAGAGATCATTCGGTGTAGGTTGAAAAAATGATTTCAAAGGAAGATATGAAACAATTTCTTGATAAATCTTACAGAATTCGTAAACATGTTTTAGAAATGACTACGCAAGCGGGGTCTGGGCACCCGGGTGGCTCACTTTCATGTGTTGATATCATCGTTGCTCTTTATTTCCACGTAATGCGGCATGACCCCAAAAACCCCAACTGGCCTGATCGAGACCGATTTGTTTTGAGCAAGGGGCATGCCGCTCCGACCCTTTACGCCGCTTTGGCGGAGGCGGGTTATATCCCAATCGAGGAACTTGAAAATCTCCGAAAGCTGGGCAGCCCATTGCAAGGCCACCCAGACAGGAATAGGGTCCCAGGAGTCGAGAACTCATCCGGCTCGCTCGGCAATGGGCTGGCGATCGCGAACGGGATGGCACTCGCCGCAAAAATCGATGAGAGGCCCTACAGGGTCTATGTCTTGCTCGGAGATGGAGAGTGCCAAGAGGGATTGGTCTGGGAAGCCGCCATGTTTGCCGCCCATTATAAAATAGACAACCTAACTGCTATCATCGATCGAAACGGCTTGCAGATAGATGGCCCAACCGAGCAGGTCATGAGCATCGAGCCCCTCGCGAGCAAGTGGAAATCGTTCGGCTGGAATGTGATCGAAGTTGACGGGCACGATATTCTAGCGATAATCGAAGCATGCGAGGAAGCCAAACGAGTGCGAGGGAGACCAACGGTGATAATCGCCTACTTGATCAAAGGGCGAGGCGTCTCGTTCATGGAATGGGTCACGAGTTTTCACGGCAAAACTCTGACTGAAGAGCAGTGCAAAAAAGCGTTGCAGGAACTCGATGCTTGGTACAGGGGCATGGTGGCGGGATGAGCGTATCGATGAAATCAACTCGTGACGCTTACGGGGAAGTGCTTGTCGAGCTGAGCCAGGACAAGAGAATCGTCGTGTTGGATGCAGATACCTCGACATCTACTAGGACGCACAAATTCGCCGCAAAAAGCCCAAACAGGTTTTTCAACGTCGGGTGCGCCGAGCAGAATCTGATAGCAACTGCCGCTGGATTTGCGTATGCGGGAAAAATCGCGATTGCGACGGCATACGCAATCTTTGCCACAGGGCGCCCCTGGGAACAGATAAGGAGCTTCGTTGCCCACGACAAGCTGAACGTGAAGATAATCGTGACACATGCTGGGCTTACGAATGGTCCCGATGGCGCATCCCACCATTCGCTCGAGGATATTGCGGTACTGCGGGTTATTCCAAATATTACCATAATCGTGCCAGCCGATGCGGAGGAAACACGGCAAGCGATACACACGGCGGTTGAGAATGATGGGCCATTTTACATCCGTCTGAGCAGGGCCGAGAGCCCCGTGATCTTTGATTCCAGTTACAAGTTCAAGCTGGGAAAAGGAACAATAGTGAGAGATGGAACAGACGTGACGATAATAGCCGCCGGAAACATGGTCGCTAAAGCCCTTGAAGCGGCCGACACCCTCGCAAAAGATGGGGTGAAAGCAAGGGTTGTAAACCTTCCGACGGTCAAGCCAATTGATAGAGACCTCATCCTTGCGACAGCGAATGAAACAGGAGCCATCGTCACTGCTGAGGAGCACAACATATACGGCGGCTTGGGAAGCGCGATAGCTGAAGTCATAAGTGCGGGGGAGCCAGTTCCTATAGAGTTCATCGGGGTTTTAGACAGGTTTGGGCAGACGGGCGAAACAGAAGAACTTTACAAGACATACGGTCTAACCTCGGAGAAAATCGCTGCGGCTGCAAAAAAGGTCATCTCGAGGAAAAAATGATGAAAGCGAAGTATGCCGAGGAGCGCGAGCCGCTCAACTTCATGCCGGAGCTGAACAAATTTTCCTTGAAGCACGATGTGTATCCCAAGTTGATAAAGATGGGACGCATATCTAGATACGTTGCGAGCGGCTACTTTAGAGACATGATTAAATATGGTGCCAAAGAAGTTCCTTTTGGATTTGAACCCAAAGGATAGCAAACATGGAGGATTAGAAGTGAAAATAGCTGAGCTGCTTGAAACGAGCGCCAAGATAAAAAAAGAACTTTGTGAGCAGGGGTCTGAGCTCGAGAAGATAGAAAAAACAGCCAAGGCAGTTGTGAAAGCGCTCAAAAATGGGCGAAAAGTGGTTCTCTTCGGAAACGGCGGGAGCGCGGCGGATGCTCAACACATCGCGTGCGAGCTCGCTGGGAAGTTCAAAAAGAAGAGACGCGGGTTGCCAGCGATTTCTCTGACTACAAATACCTCGGCTTTGACCGCAATCGCAAATGACTATGGCTACGATGAGGTTTTCTCAAAGCAAGTGGAGGGGATTGTTGACAAGGGCGACATCGTTATAGGCATTAGCACCAGCGGGAAATCGTCTAATGTTATCAGAGGCATAAAAGCTGCCAAAAAGCGGGGCGCGATTACCATCGGGTTGACGGGTGTGCAGGGTGCCGAACTTGCCAAAGTAGCTGACATTTGCATCAAAGTGCCTTCTAACGACACCCCACGTATCCAAGAGGTACACATCACCATAGGTCACATCATCTGCCAGCTCGTCGAAGAAAGACTATTTTGAGGGTTGCGGAAATTAGGAGAAATGTTTAATTTGATTTACCTGTGATGAAGGCGATAGAAAATGAAGATATTCATAGATACGGCAAAATTGAGAGAAATTAATGAAGCCCTAAGTTGGGGTATTGTTGATGGAGTGACCACCAACCCAACTTTGATGAGAGAATCGATCGAGGAAGAAAAGGAAAAAAGCAGGGAAGTAAATGTTGAGAGCTACATTGGGGAGATATGCAGAGCCGTAGGCAAAAGCAAACACGTGAGCTTAGAGGTTCTGAGCCAAAAAGCTAGCGGGATGGTAAAAGAAGCACAAATGCTATACAAAAAATTCAATCCCATTGCAGGAAATGTGGCCATAAAAATCCCCGTTAATACAAGCATATCTCCTGAGATAAGTGACTATGAAGGTTTGAGAACCATAAAAGAGTTGAGTAAAGGGGGGATACCAGTAAACGCGACTTTGGTGATGACGCCAGAACAAGGGCTCCTAGCGGCAAAAGCTGGAGCTGCTTACGTGAGTCCGTTCGCTGGACGGGTGGACGATTTCATAAGAAAGAATTTGGGGATTCGTTTCGAAAAAAACGACTACTTTGATTTCAACTTGGTTAGAGAAATCGCAGTGGAGAAGCTCAGCGAGCGTTTAAGAAAATTGTCTACTAACAAAGTCTCATCGCTTTACTTTGATATAAGAAAAATTGGCGAGACCTTGGAGAACGATGGTATACGAAGTGGAACGGAACTGGTGAAGAAGACCGTTGAGATTTTAAGAAAATACGGTATAAAAACCAAGGTGATAGCAGCCAGCATGAGAAACCCACGGCAAGTCAGAGAAGTAGCCGAAGCTGGGGCGGATATCGCGACAATACCATTCGACGTGCTCCAAGCGATGCTCAAACACCCAAAGACTAAAGAAGGTGTCAAAAAATTTTTTGCTGATGCGACTCGAGTAGGATACGAGGAACTATTTTGTGGAAGCAAACGTCGTAGAATTGTTGAATGAGTGGAAAGGGATAATATGTATAGTCACACATGAAGTATAAAAAAGGCGAGTTGGATATGGATTTCAATCTTAAAGATAAAGTTGTTCTAGTTACCGGCTCAAGTAGAGGGATTGGCAAAGCAATTGCCTTGGGTTTTTTAAAAGAAAGGGCCAAGGTTGTAGTAAATGGGAGAACAGAAGAGACCTTAAAACAAACAGTAGGGGAGTTGACAAAAGCATTTGGTAGTGAAAATGTATTACCACTTAAAGCAGATTTGACGGATGACCGTCAAATAAAAGAAAGTATAAAAGAAATTGTCAAAAGGTGGCAAAGAATCGATATTTTAGTGGCAAATATTGGTAGTGGTAAAGGAAAGCTCGGGTTACAACCAGAAAGAAAAGACTGGGAAGACACGTTGAATACTAATCTTTTGGGATGCATAAGTACAATCAAGGAAGTTGCCCCCCATATGATTGAACAAAATGGTGGCAGTATAGTTTTGATCTCTTCTATCACAGGGTATGAAGCCTTACCTGCACCAATCCCTTATTCTGTCGCGAAGGCAGGATTGATATTGGTTTGCAAAAATTTATCTCGATATTTTGCCTCACATAATATCCGGATAAATGCGGTTGCGCCGGGCAATATATTCGTTAAAGAAGGTACTTGGGATAGAAAAATCAAGGAAGATCCCAGCGGGGTAAAACAATATATTGAAACAGAGGTTCCAATGAAGCGTTTGGGTAAACCAGAAGAAATCGCAGATGCAGTTTTATTCTTGGCATCTGAGCGAGCGTCATTTATTACAGGAACGTGTTTAATCGTGGATGGTGGGCAAACCAGATCATTTGTATGAGGTATCCGAATGACTAAAAGAGTAAAAGAAATTTTTGACCTGACCGGAAAAGTTGCAATAATTACCGGAGGTGCAGGCATGCTAGGTGAAATGCATGCTGAAGCTATTGCCGAAGCAGGAGGGCACCCGATTCTTGTTGATATTAATGGAGATTTGGTGGTAAAAAAAGCGGAGACAATTTCAAAAAAGTATGGTGTAGATTCAATGGGTATCAAGACTGACGTAACAAAAAAAACAGAAATAGAAAAACTGGTAGACGTGGTTATAAAGAGATTTGGACGGATTGACATTTTAATCAATAATGCTGCAGAGGATCCAAAAGTAAAAGCAAAAAATAAAGATTCCTCTTGGGGCAGATTAGAAAACTTCCCTATTGAACAGTGGAATCGGGAAATCGCAGTTGGGCTGACTGGGGCTTTCTTATGTAGCCAAGTAATTGGTAGTGAAATGGCAAAGAGAGCTGGCGGAGTAATATTAAATATTTCATCTGATTTGGGCATAGTAGCCCCAGATCAACGGATATATCTGAAGCGGGGGTTGCCAGAGGAAAAACAACCTGTAAAGCCGGTTAGTTACTCAGTTGTAAAGAGTGCACTTATTGGGTTGACAAAATACTTAGCTACCTATTGGGCGGGAAAAAATATCAGAGTAAATGCTCTTTGTCCTGGAGGTGTACAAACCGACCAACCCGATGAATTTTTAGAAAAGCTTACTTCTCGCATTCCTATGGGAAGAATGGCTCAAAAAGACGAATATAAGGGGGCTGTACTATTTTTGGTTTCAAATGCATCTTCATACATGACTGGGACTACCCTGATTATCGACGGAGGGAGGACCGCCTGGTAGTGAAAATCTAATTTAAATTATTTTTTGGGGGCATCGTATATTATGATTATAAGTATTATCCCTGCAAGAAGCGGGAGTAAAGGAGTTCCTAAAAAAAATATTAAACTTTTAGCTGGCTATCCTCTGATTGCGTATTCGATAATCGCTTCAAAACTTTCTTCTAAAATTCAACGAACCATTGTTTCAACGGATTCTCAAGAAATTGCAGAAATAGCCCGTTCATATGGAGCTGAAGTTCCCTTTCTTCGTCCAAAAGAAATTTCAACCGACACTTCCCTTGATATAGAATATGTTAAACATGCACTTGGATGGTTCCAAACTCACGAGGGATATCAACCGGAATATATCGTTCTACTTCCGCCCCCTACACCTTTGAGAGATCCTGTTTTAATTGATGAAGCGATTGAAAAGATTATCCAGAATAAGCATGCGACATCTCTTCGTTCTGCCCATGAAACAAGAGAATCACCTTACAAACTATTTGGAATTAAAGATGGCTTCTTTACCGGGCTATTTCCTGATGATAAAAGGCCAGAATATTACAATTTACCTCGACAAGCATTCCCCTCCGTTTATCACCCCAATGGATATGTGGATATAATAAAGAACCAAACTGTGAATTCAGGAAGTCTTTTTGGATCAAGGATACTTCCTTTTATCACGCCAGTTGTTGGAGAATTGGATCGCGCTGAAGATTTTGATTTCATTGAATATCTTTTGAGCAAACAAAAGAGTCTAGCGTATGAATATTTAAAGAAAAATTTTTCGTGAGGAAGTAAAAATGGTCGGATACGCTTTCTCGCTTATCCCAAAAGATGTTCCTTTTGTGGAGACACGATTTCGTCGGATAAAAACTAAAATCCCTGTCCCTGAATCTATCCCAATATTTAAAGACTTGAACAAATATGAAGCAAGGTCTATGCATGGGCAGTTGCCGATAGTATGGGATCATGCAGAGGATTTTCAGGTATTTGATAAATATGGAAATTGTTGGATTGATTTTACCTCTACTATATTTTTAACAAATGCAGGACATGCCAATCCGATGATTATCAATGCGCTGCAAAAAAAGATTAACCAGAAACTGCTTCATACATATACTTTTGTTCATGAAGATCGTGCTTTATTCATAAAGAAATTGATTGAGATAACTCCTGATTTTTGTGAGAAGGCATTTTTACTGTCTGCTGGTACTGAGGCAACTGAGTGTGCTGTTAAATTAATGCGGATGTATGGTCAAACTATCAGACCCTCTAAAATAGGAATCATTTCATTCGAGGGCAGCATGCACGGCCGTACCATGGGAGCTGAGATGCTGAGAGGCGATCCAAAATCATCGGCTTGGATTGGCTATAGAGATCCCCACATTTATCACCTTCCTTTTCCCCATCTTCGGGCGGCAAAAGGGCAATCAAATTATGATTGGGCCGAGCATTTTCAAAAAGACATTGAAACTTTACATGAAAAGGGAGTGAATTTTGACGATATTTGCGGGTTCATGATAGAATCATATCTGGGGTGGGGAGCAATTTTTTTCCCAAAAGCCTATATCCAAGCACTTGCCAAGTTTGCGAAAGAACACGATATACTTGTAACATTTGATGAAATTCAGGGGGGCTTTGGAAGGACAGGCAAGTTATTCGCGTACCAACATTACGGTGTAGAGCCTGATTTGCTCTGCATTGGAAAAGCGTTAAGTGGATGCTTACCTCTCTCCGCGGTAATTGGAAGACGGAAAATAATGGATTTACCAGAATTTGGGTCAATGAGTAGTACCCACTCTGGAAACCCGCTTTGCTGTGTTGCTGGTTTGGCAAATTTAAAGGCGATAGAAAAGGGGAATCTTATAGCAGAGTCGAAGCGAAAAGGAGAAATGTTGCATCATCGTTTGAATAAACTAAAAGATAAGCATCCAGATCGTATTTCTTTTATCTTTGGCAAGGGGTTATTGGCAGGTATCATTACTGTAAATCCCAAAACCCATAAGCCAGATAGTTTGTTTGCCAGCAGGGTATGCGAAAAAGCCATGCAGAAAGGTTTATTGCTTGTTCACACTGGGAGGGAATCTATAAAAATTGGGCCACCGTTGACCATATCAGATGAAGCATTGATTGAAGGAATTGAAGTATTAGATGAATCTTTCCAAGCTGTTATAAATGAAGAAGGTGAAAAATCATGAAAGCTATTCGTCATACTGGGATAGTTGTCAG